>CAMCTL010000038.1 GCA_945878515.1 Flavobacterium psychrophilum
TAGATACCAACGCGATTTTAGATTCAATAAGAAACAAAGTAAAAGGAATTGCTGGTGCCAAAATCACTGTCGAAAAAGACGCCGCTGGTCCGCCATCGGGTTATCCAATTAGTTTGCAATTGTCAGGTACCGACTACGACCAAATGCTAATTGAAGCCAATAAAGTAATCGCTTTTATCAATTCTAAAAAGATTGAAGGAATTGAAAAATTGAATATTGACGTGAACAAAGAAGCGCCAGAACTCGAAATGAAAATTGATAGAGTAGGCGTAGGAAGTTTAGGAACTACCACAGGGCAAGTGGGTTTCACGATGCGCCGTGCTATTTATGGTCAAGAAATTTCTAAATACAAAGAAGGAAAAGACGACTACGATATTACGATGCGATTGCAAGAAGATCAGCGCAAAAACGAAAGTGTTTTGTTCAATCAGCCGGTTACTTTTAGAAATATGAACAACGGACAAATCGTTCAAATCCCAATTTCGTCCATTTCATCGACTGAAAAGAAATACACTTTCAACCAAATCAAACGTAAGAATTCAAAACGAGTAATGACCATTTATTCTAACGTTCTGACTGGTGCGAATGGTGACGGAATTACAAAACAAATCGAGTCGGCATTAAAAACATCCAACTATAAAATGGCTGGCGATATTACCTATTCATTCTCGGGCGAGCAAGAACAGCAAAAGAAAGATTCAGCTTTCTTGTTTGGTGCCTTGTTGCTGGCATTAGCAAGTATCACTATTATTATTGTACTACAGTTCAACTCTATTTCTAAAACATTAGTTATTATGTTTACTGTTTTACTCAGTTTCTCCGGGGTTTTCTATGGTTATGTAATTGCACAAATGGATTTTGTAATCCTGATGACCATGATGGGAATCATTGCCCTGTCGGGAATTGTAGTGAAAAACGGAATCGTATTAATGGATTTCTTTGTTTTGCTTTTGGATGAAAAAGTAAACAAGAAAAAACTCGAATCGCACGACGATTTGTCCATTGAAGAAATAAAAGAAGTAATTATCGAATCTGGAAAATCAAGATTACGTCCGGTTTTACTAACCGCATTAACGGCAATTTTGGGATTGATTCCGCTTGCCATTGGTTTAAATTTCGACTTCTTTGGACTCATCACCGATTTGAATCCGCACCTTTATATGGGTGGCGACAATGTTATTTTCTGGGCACCATTGGCTTGGACCATTATCTTCGGACTGACTTATGCCACAGTTTTAACTTTAGTAATGGTACCCGTAATGTTCTATTTAGTAAAAAGAACTAAATATTGGTTAAGAGATAAAAGAGAGGCTCGTGAAGCAAAGGCTGTAAAAATCTAGATTTTTCCAACTTTAAATATTGAAACCACCCGAGATTTATTTTGGGTGGTTTTTTTTGTTTTTACCTGATGCGACTTTGTGTGCTTGGGTTGGTTGTGCTATTTTGCAGCATAAGGCGAAGTATAGAGAATTGTCGCAAGAACAAATAGAAAAAGCTTGTGTTTTTGAAAGATTTGACAACCGATGCCGAGCAATAGCTTTTTGTAGAAAAATATATTTATATTTGGAAAAAGATTTGAACTAAAACATGCGTATAACATGCCAATTTAGAACAAAAAGCAGTAGTTTTATGCGTGTATACAATAGTTGGCGACAAGGCATTAGTAAAACTACAACTCGTCGACTATAATAGCGATTGTAAATCAAATAAAGCATAGCAAATATGGTAGTAATAATGTTTCTTTTTTGCGGAATTTATATGTTTCCTTTCATGATTGGAAGCGGCTCTTTTCTGCGCAAAAAAGTAAACTTTAGAATCGTTGCCATTATTGCATGTATCCCAATTATTCTTACATTACTTATATTATTATTTTCGCTTGACGATGAAAGGCGATTTTCATTTTATTGCTTAGTGCCATTTACGATATTATTTATGTATAAATGTGCAGACAACTACATTTTGAAAAAGTTTAATCGCCATTTTTATTTCTATAAAAAATATAGCGATGGATTTGAATCCAAGAACGCAACTTGGATTGAATTTTTAATACAAATGTCAATTGCTTTTGTTCCTTTGTTTTTTTGGACGTATTTAGGAGACTTAATTTTTAATTTGCACTGACAGTCAACATCAGTTTGCAAAAACGGCCCCAGGCTGCCGCTAGCAGAAATAATTTCAAAGGCTAGTGTTATCGTCACTCTCGTAACCATAAAGTTGAGCCAACCATAAATAGCAAAACACCGCTTTCATAAGAAGTTTTTTTTGCATTTTCCAATCAAAAATCCGTACCGTTATCAAAAATAAATCTACCAAAATACTTTTTCAAAAAAATAAATTCACCGACCCTAAATTACAAGACTAAAATTCAAAGAAAAATTATGATGACTTTCGGTAAAGCAATTTTGACAGACTCGTTGAGAATTTCAGTTTTATTAAAAACAGTTTACATACAAACTTATGCTACAGAAGGAGTGACTTTTGAATTTGCAAACTTCCTTAATAAAAGATTTTCTGTTGAGCACATTGAATCAACAATTACAAAAAGCCCCGACCAGCTTCTAATTGCATACTATAACCTTAACCCAATTGGTGTTGCTGAAATAATTTACGACAAGATTTGCCCAATTAAAAACATAATGGCTCCAGAATTGAGTAAGTTATACATTTTGGAAAGGTTTTATGGCAAAGGAGTTGGCTACGGACTTATGAAAGAAGTTGAAAGTTTAGTAAAAGTTAGTGGGCACAAACACCTTTGGTTAGAAGTTTATAGCCAAAATGCAAGAGCTATCACATTTTACGAAAGACAGGGGTATAGTTCTATTGGCAAAGTTGACTTTCCAATGGAGAATAACAGCTATATAAACGATGTTATGATTAAGAATTTGTTTGAAAATTAAAATTATAATAATTGGCAAATGAAATATTGAGTACAGTACGATTGCCCCGCTACCGCCCGAATCCTTTCGGGTGGATCCAGCTGCCGAGAATAGAAATAACTTCAAAGGCTAGTGTTATCGTCACTCTCGTAACCATAAAGTTGAGCCAACCATAAATAACAAAACACCGCTCTAATAAGAAGCTTTTTTTTGAATTTTCCAATCAAAAATCCGTACCGCTATCAAAAACAAATCTACCGAAATACTTTTTCAAAAAAATAAATTCAAATAACTCAACTTCTTACATCAAAATTTGTATTTTTTGATTTTTTTAATAATCTTTGAGGACTTTTGTGAATAAATCGATAAAAATTTGTTTTGAATCACAAACGTCAAAAAGCATTATTTGTAACCTTAAAATAAAATTATAAAATGAATAAAAAAGTATTTGTAAGTGGTTGTTATGATATGTTGCATAGCGGTCACATTGCGTTTTTTGAAGAAGCAGCACAACAAGGCGATTTGTACGTTGGTATTGGTTCTGATAAAACAATCAACGAATTGAAAGCCCGAAAAACCATCAATTCTGATGCAGAAAGATTGTATATGGTCAATTCTTTGAAAGTAGTAAAAGAAGCTTGGATCAATCGTGGTGGCGGATTACTCGATTTTTTGGAAGAATTAAACACCTTAAAACCGGATATTTTCTTTGTAAACACTGACGGTCACACGCCTCAAAAAGAAGCATTGTGCAAAGAAATGAACATTGAATATATTGTAAGCAAAAGAATACCACACGGAAATTTGCCAACGCGTTCCACAACGGCTTTGCGCCAAGAATGTAGAATCCCTTATCGTATTGATATTGCTGGTGGTTGGCTCGATCAGCCTTATGTAAGCAAATATGCAAGTGGTTCGGTTATTACCATTTGTGTTGAACCTGATTACGAATTTAATGACCGCAGCGGTATGTCAACTAGCAGCCGAAAAAAAGCAATCGAACTTTGGCATAACGACATTCCAGAAGGCGACAAAGAAAAACTGGCAAAAACCTTATTTTGTTTTGAAAACCCTCCAGGAACTAAATATGTGAGTGGTTCTCAAGATTCATTAGGGATTACAATGCCGGGTTTAAACAAATTTTTATATGAAGGCACTTATTGGCCAACAGATATAGAAACCGTAATGGTGCCTGAATTGCTCGAATGGATTGAAGAACGAATTTGGATGATTCCGCTTTATCCACGTGAGGCTGACTATGATGTTTTGGCTAACACTCACATTGACGAAAATGGAGCACGAGCTTTAGGCAAAGCAACCGATGACTGCTGGAAAGCATTGCAACAACAAGATGCAGCAGCAGTAGGAAAAGCAATGGCTCAGAGTTTTGAAGCCCAAATCGCAATGTTTCCCGATATGGTAACTACAGATATTTTAGCACAAATTGATCATTACAAAAAAGATGTTTTTGGCTGGAAAGTAAGCGGCGCAGGTGGTGGTGGTTATCTAATATTTTTTAGCGAAAAACCAATCGAAAACGCAATTCAAATACGAATCAGAAGATAACTTCGGAATGATATAGTTCTGATAATAAAATCAAAATCGGCTGTTACAAAAATTTGTGACAGCCGATTTTTTTTATAGACGTTACTGTATTGATTAAATACGCAGAAAGAGATGTTTATTTTCTAAATTATTGCTCAGATTTCTGCAAAATTGAACGTCTTTCTATACCGTAAATTTAAAAATTTAATTTGAATTAAAAAAATATTTGACTTCAATTTTTAGAACTTAATGTAAAAAACAACCCAAGGAAAATTCTAAAACAAAAACCAAACTTGCCGTTATTAATCTTTCAAATTTCATAATCCATATATTCATAATTAGTGTTAAATTTGCACTCTAAAAATAATTAAATGTATAGAAGTCATAATTGTGGCGAATTAAATGCCTCAAACATTAATACCGAAGTTACGCTTGCAGGTTGGGTTCAAAAATCTCGAGACAAAGGATTTATGAATTGGGTCGATTTGCGTGACCGTTACGGAGTTACCCAATTAATTTTCGACGAAAGTCGCTCTCCAAAAGAAGTTTTTGAATTGGCTAAAACGCTTGGGCGTGAATTCGTAATTCAAGCCAAAGGTACCGTTATTGAACGAGAATCCAAAAATGCCATTATGTCTACTGGCGACATCGAAATCCTAGTTACAGAACTCAAAATATTGAATTCATCCATAACACCACCTTTTACAATCGAAGACGATACCGATGGTGGCGAAGACATCCGAATGAAATACCGTTACTTAGATATTCGTCGGAATCCGGTTAAAGACAATTTGCTTTTCCGCCATAAAGTAGCGATGGAAGTTCGAAAATACCTTTCGGATTTGGATTTTTGCGAAGTAGAAACGCCATATTTAATCAAATCAACTCCCGAAGGTGCAAGAGACTTTGTAGTTCCTTCGAGAATGAATGAAGGACAATTTTATGCATTGCCACAATCGCCACAAACCTTCAAACAATTATTGATGGTAGGAGGAATGGACAAATATTTCCAAATTGTGAAATGTTTCCGTGACGAAGACTTACGTGCCGACCGTCAACCAGAATTCACACAAATCGATTGCGAAATGGCATTTGTAGAACAAGAAGATATCTTGAATGTTTTCGAAGGATTGACTCGCCATTTACTCAAAGAAATCAAAGGAATAGACGTAGAAAAATTCCCAAGAATTACCTACGATTATGCTATGAAAACCTATGGAAATGACAAACCGGACATTCGATTCGGAATGAAATTTGGCGAGTTAAACGAGTTTGCTCAACATAAAGATTTTTCAGTTTTCAATTCAGCTGAATTGGTTGTTGGAATTGCAGTTCCAGAAGCTGGAAATTATACCCGTAAAGAAATTGACGGTTTGATTGAGTGGATTAAACGTCCACAAATTGGCGCCAGCGGAATGGTTTATGTAAAATGCAACGAAGACGGAACCTACAAATCATCGGTAGATAAATTCTACGATCAAGACGATTTACGTAATTGGGCAAAAACAACTGGAGCCAAAGCAGGCGATATGATTTTTGTGCTTTCTGGTCCAGCCGATAAAACCCGAACACAACTTTCAGCTTTAAGGATGGAATTAGCCAATCGTTTGGGGTTAAGAAAGCCAACCGAGTTTGCTCCACTGTGGGTGGTTGATTTTCCATTACTGGAATTTGAAGAGGAAACCGGTCGATACCACGCAATGCACCATCCGTTTACTTCTCCAAAACCTGAAGACATGCACTTATTGGAAACCAATCCGAAAGCAGTTCGTGCCAATGCTTATGATATGGTGTTGAACGGAAACGAAATTGGTGGAGGTTCAATTCGTATTCATGATAAATCTACCCAACAATTGATGTTTAAATATCTAGGCTTTACACCAGAACAAGCCGAGGATCAATTTGGTTTCTTAATGAACGCTTTTCAATATGGCGCACCACCTCATGGAGGTTTGGCTTTTGGATTGGATAGATTGGTTTCTATTCTTGGTGGACAAGAAACGATTCGGGATTTTATTGCTTTTCCAAAGAATAATTCTGGAAGAGATGTGATGATTGATGCGCCATCAGTAATTGATGAATTACAATTAAATGAATTGCATATTAAATTGAATTTGTAGCTTTTAGTATAAAATTTTGTTTGATTTCACTAAATTTTAAATATTTTAGTAAAATGTTTACAATAGTATATTTTTGTATTAGATTAAATATTACATTTGCCTCATTATAAATTATTATTACAATTACAATGCGTACAGGTACAGTTAAATTTTTCAATGAATCAAAAGGTTACGGATTCATTACAGACGAAGAAACAGGAAAAGACATTTTTGTTCATGCATCAGGAATCAACGCGGAAGAGCTTCGTGAAGGTGATAGAGTAAGCTATGAAGAAGAAGAAGGAAGAAAAGGAAAAGTTGCTGCGAAAGTAGCAGTAATCTAAGCATAAAAATTCATTTTTATTGCCTACGAATGTTTAAAACATCCCGATAATTCGGGATGTTTTTTTTTATAACCCAATAAATTTCCTCTGCTAAATATCAACAAAACTTAATTCTACGTTAATTATCCTTTTCTTCAAACTAAAATTTGTTTTTTAACTTGTGTTTTAAAGACTTGAAACCTATATTTGTCCTGTTATTTATTTTAAACCAAATTTGCTATGCAATCAAGTCAATTAGATTATCTACCTATACTAATGCAAATGCTATTAGCTATAGGATTTGTTGTAGGAATTATAATAGCTTCTGGAAAACTTGGACCTCAAAGATCTTCTGAAATTAAAGACCAAAACTTTGAATGTGGAATCGAATCATTTGGAAATGCTAGAATTCCTTTCTCTGTTAAATTTTTTGTTGTGGCTATTCTATTTGTACTTTTCGACATTGAGGTGGTTTTTTTATACCCATGGGCAGTTAATTTTAAAGAACTTGGCCTGGAAGGAATGGTAAAAATGGTAGTTTTTATGTCATTATTGTTGATAGGGTTTTTCTATATCATTAAAAAGAAAGCATTAGACTGGGAGTAAAGAAATTTAGGATTTTAGATATTAGATTTCAGATTTAGAACAACTAAATTTAGGATTTTAAATTTAAAAATATAAATTTCTCAAATTAAGATATTGATTTATTAAAATGATTTTACTTCTTTAAGATTCACAAGAATCTAAAATCAAAAATCTAAAATAAAAATGAGTGATTCAAATATAAAAATGGTTGCACCACCTGAAGGCGTTTCGGGTGAGGGTTTTTTTGCTACTAAATTAAATGATGTTGTAGGATTAGCGAGAGCCAATTCACTTTGGCCTTTGCCTTTTGCAACTTCTTGTTGTGGAATTGAATTTATGGCAACTATGGCTTCGCATTATGATTTAGCAAGATTTGGAATGGAACGTGTGAGTTTTTCGCCTCGTCAGGCTGATATGTTGCTGGTTATGGGGACGATTTCTAAAAAAATGGGGCCAATTTTGCGTCAAGTTTACGAGCAAATGGCAGAACCTCGCTGGGTTATTGCTGTTGGAGCTTGCGCTTCCTCAGGTGGAGTTTTTGATACCTATTCAGTTTTACAAGGAATAGATAAGGTAATTCCAGTTGACGTTTATGTTCCAGGCTGTCCGCCAAGACCAGAACAAATTGTAGATGGTGTAATGAGATTACAAGATTTGGTAAAGAATGAATCGGTAAGAAGAAGAAGTTCACCTGAGTATCAAGAATTATTGAAATCTTACAATATAAAATAAGGAAATGAGCTTAGAAACCACAGTAATTCAAGATAAATTATTGGAAACATTTGGCGAAAATGTATTTCATTTCAAGCAAGAGAAAGATATTTTTTCATTTGAAGTTGCAGCCGATAAAATCACAGCTATTGTTCTTTTTTTAAAAAATGATCCAACATTGCGTTTTCATTTCCTGACCGATTTGTGTGGGGTTCATTATCCAGATAATGTAGTAGAAAGTCAATTTGCAGTTGTTTACCACATGCACAACTGGTATGAAAACAAACGTATTAGGATAAAAACATTTATCAACGGCCAAGCTCCCAATATAAAGACCATTTCAACTATATTCCCTTGTGCGAATTGGATGGAAAGAGAAACTTGGGATTTTTACGGAATTAACTTTATTGGTCATCCGCAGTTGAAACGTATTTTGAATATGGATGAAATGGTATCACACCCAATGCGAAAAGAATTTCCGATGGAAGACGGCGGAAGAACAGACAAAGATGATAGATTCTTTGGAAGAACACAATCAAATAGATAGTAAACAATATAATTTTCCACATTCTATAAATGTCAGAACTATTATTACCACCAGAGCATCGATATGCTAAAATAATTAAAGAGCGCCATAACGAAGACGGAAGCGAATTTTCGATTCTGAATTTAGGGCCAACACACCCAGCAACTCACGGTATTTTTCAAAATATCTTGTTAATGGATGGGGAGAAAATAGTGGAAGCAGAACCAACCATTGGTTACATTCACCGTGCTTTCGAAAAAATTGCCGAAAACCGTCCTTTTTACCAAATTACACCACTTACCGATCGAATGAACTATTGCTCATCGCCTATTAATAATATGGGTTGGTGGATGACAGTAGAGAAATTGTTGGATATTGAAATTCCAAAAAGAGTTCAATATTTAAGAGTTATCGCAATGGAATTGGCAAGAATTACAGATCATATTATTTGTAATTCCATTCTTGGTGTCGATACTGGAGCTTACACTGGTTTCTTGTACGTTTTTCAATTTAGAGAGAAAGTTTACGAAATTTACGAAGAAATTTGTGGTGCTCGTTTGACTACCAATATGGGAAGAATGGGTGGTTTCGAAAGAGACTGGTCTCCAAAAGCTTTTGAATTGTTAGAAGTATTTTTGAAAGATTTTCCAATAGCCTGGAAAGAGTTCGAAAACTTATTTGAACGAAACCGTATATTTATTGATAGAACTGTAAATGTTGGTCCAATTACTGCAGAAATGGCAATGGCTTATGGATTTACAGGCCCAAATTTACGAGCAGCCGGAGTTGATTATGATGTTCGTGTGGCGCATCCATATTCCTCTTATGAAGATTTTGATTTCATAGTTCCTGTGGGAAAATCAGGTGACACTTACGACCGTTTTTGTGTTCGTAACGCCGAGGTTTGGGAAAGTTTGAGCATCATTCGTCAAGCTTTGGACAAAATGCCGGAAGGAAATGTTTTTCACGCTGATGTTCCTGAATATTATTTGCCTCCAAAAGAAGATGTGTACCACGATATGGAATCTTTAATTTACCATTTCAAGATTGTAATGGGAGAAATTCCTGTTCCTGTTGCCGAAATATATCACGGTGTCGAAGGCGGTAATGGAGAAGTCGGATTTTATTTGGTAACGGACGGAAGTAGAACGCCTTATAGATTGCATTTCCGTAGACCTTGTTTTATCTATTACCAAGCATATCCCGAAATGATAAAAGGCGCAATGCTATCGGATGCTATTGTTATTTTATCAAGTTTAAATGTTATTGCCGGAGAATTAGACGCATAAGAATTGTAGATTTAAGAGTTTAGATTTTAGATTTTTTAAGAAATGTAAAATTTAGATTTTAAAGATTTAATAAAATATAAAATAATTTTGAATTTCAGCAATCAGTGAAAATCTGAAATCTGAAATCTGAAATCTAAAATCTGAAATGGAAAGAACACATTACAAACAAGAAATAAACATAGCTGAGCCATTGATGAATCGCATCAATGAATTAATCAGTCATTATCCAGAAGGAAAGCAAAAATCGGCTTTGTTGCCAATTTTGCACGAAGTTCAGGATGCTCATGACAACTGGTTAAGTATTGAATTACAAGATAAAGTAGCCGAAATACTATCGATAAAACCAGTTGAAGTATATGAAGTCGTTTCTTTTTACACTATGTATAATAGACGACCGATTGGAAAATATATGTTTGAATTTTGTCAAACTTCACCTTGTTGTTTGAACGGAGTTGAGGATTTGATGGATTATACCTGCGAAAAATTAGGTGTAAAAGTAGGCGAAACTACTGCAGACGGACTATTTGAAGTTAGAGGCGTTGAATGTTTAGGCGCTTGTGGTTATGCTCCAATGATGCAATTGGGTGATTTTTATAAAGAACACCTGACAAAAGAAAAAGTTGATCAAATTATAGCCGATTGTAGAGATAATAAAATTACGTTACACGATAAATAATATGTCACAAAAATTATTATTAGATAAAGTAAATATTCCAGGAATCAAAACCTACGAAGTCTATCGTCAGAACGGTGGTTATGCTTCAGTAGAAAAAGCTTTGAAAACATTAACACCTGATGAAGTGGTTGAAGAAGTAAAAACTTCTGGATTGCGTGGTCGTGGTGGTGCGGGATTTCCAGCAGGAATGAAATGGAGTTTTATTGATAAAAAATCGGGAAAACCTAGACATTTGGTTTGCAACGCTGACGAATCAGAACCGGGAACTTTCAAAGACCGTTATTTGATGGAATTTATTCCTCATTTATTGATTGAAGGAATGATTACCTCGAGCTATGCTTTGGGTGCCAACTTGTCTTACATCTATATTCGTGGCGAATATATGTGGGTTTACAAAATTTTAGAAAGAGCTATCGCTGAAGCAAAAGCTGCAGGTTGGTTAGGAAAAAATATATTAGGTTCAGGCTATGATTTAGAACTATATGTTCAAATTGGTGCTGGAGCCTACATCTGTGGAGAAGAAACCGCATTAATCGAATCATTGGAAGGGAAAAGAGGAAATCCTCGAATTAAGCCGCCATTTCCCGCAGTTTCGGGACTTTGGGCAAATCCAACAGTGGTAAATAATGTTGAAACCATTGCAGCTGTGCCTTGGATTATAAACAATTCAGGTGCTGATTATGCAAAAATTGGTATCGGTCGTTCTACAGGAACCAAATTAATTTCAGCCTCAGGGCACATTAAAAACCCGGGAGTTTATGAAATAGAAATGGGATTGAGCGTTTACGAATTTATGAATTCTGATGAATATTTGGGAGGAATGAGTTCTGATAGACCTTTGAAAGCTTTTGTACCTGGTGGTTCATCTGTTCCAGTTTTACCAGCACATTTAATTTACAAAACAGCCAATGGCGACGATCGTTTGATGACTTATGAAAGTTTGAGCGACGGTGGTTTTGCAACTGGTTCCATGCTAGGTTCAGGAGGATTTATCGTTTATGATGACACTTCTTGCATCGTAAGAAATACTTGGAATTTCTCTCGTTTTTACCACCACGAAAGTTGTGGACAATGTTCGCCTTGCCGTGAAGGAACAGGTTGGCTAGAAAAAGTATTACACAGAATCGAAAACGGTCACGGTCGTGAAGAAGATATCGATTTACTTTTGAGCATTCAAAGTAAAATTGAAGGAAACACAATTTGTCCGTTGGGTGATGCAGCAGCTTGGCCAGTGGCAGCGGCGATTCGTCACTTTAGAGATGAATTTGAGTACCATATTCGTTTTCCAGAAAAAATAAAAAATAGAGACCATTTTGTTGCTGAGCCTTTCGAAAGTGTGAAGCATTTAGTTTCTAAAGCAACAGTATAAATTAAAAGTAAGAAGTTGGAAGTTAGAAGTGAAATCACTTCAACTTTAAACTTGTAAACAAATAGAAAATGAAAGTAACCATAGACGGTCATGCGATTGAGGTAGAACCAGGAACAACGATCCTGCAAGCCGCCAGAATGATTGGAGGAGATATAGTTCCTCCTGCAATGTGCTATCATTCTAAATTAAAGGGAAGCGGTGGAAAATGCCGTTGTTGTTTGTCAGAAGTTTCCAAAGGTAGTGAAGCCGATCCAAGACCTATGCCAAAATTAATGGCTTCTTGCGTAACAGGTTGTCAGGACGGAATGGAAGTAAAAACCAAATCTTCGCCAAGAGTACAAGAGGCACAAAAAGCCGTGACGGAGTTTTTGTTAATCAACCACCCTTTGGATTGTCCAGTTTGTGATCAAGCCGGAGAATGCGATTTACAAAATTTAAGTTTCGAACACGGAAAATCGGAAAGCCGTTTTATCGAAGAAAAAAGAACTTTCGAACCAGAAGATATCGGTCCAAATATTCAATTGCACATGAATCGTTGTATTCTTTGCTACCGTTGTGTAATGGTTGCCGACCAATTGACAGACAACAGAGTTCACGGAGTAATGGACAGAGGTGATCATTCCAACATTTCGACTTGTATATCAAAAGCCATCGACAATGAGTTTTCAGGCAATATGATAGATGTTTGTCCTGTTGGTGCGTTAACGGACAAAACTTTTAGATTCAAATCGAGAGTTTGGTTCAATAAGCCTTATAATGCGCACAGAGATTGTCCAACTTGTTCTGGAAAAGTAACCGTTTGGATGTTTGGCGGAGAAATTCAAAGAGTTACAGGTAGAAAAGACGAATTTCACGAAATAGAGGAATTTATTTGTAACGGATGTCGATTTGATCATAAAGATGTAAACGATTGGATCATTGAAGAGCCTAGATCATTTGAAAAAGATTCAGTTATAAATCAGAATAATTATACTCGAAAATTAGAAAAAGTGGTCATTAATACTGAAGAAACTATTCTTTTGGGTAGAGAACAAGATAGAAAAAAATTAAGTATGGCTGAAATTGATTACAACGAAAAAATAGACGGTAACCCAATTAATTCTCAGGAAAATGGATAGTACATTTATAATTGAAAAAGGTATTTTCATTTTTGTTGTATTTGCCGTCACTATGCTAATGGCCATGTATGCAACTTGGGCAGAAAGAAAAGTAGCTGCCTTTTTGCAAGATAGAGTTGGACCCAATCGTGCAGGCTGGGGAGGATTATTGCAACCCGTAGCAGACGGAATGAAATTGTTTGCCAAAGAAGAATTTGCACCGAACACACCAAATCAATTTTTATTTAAAGTTGGACCAGGAATTGCGATGGCAACAGCTTTGATGACTAGTGCAGTTATTCCTTGGGGAGACCGTTTTCACCTTTTTGGCAGAGATATTTTGCTGCAAGCTACTGATATTAATGTTGGCATATTATACATCTTTGGGATTGTTTCTATTGGTGTTTACGGAATTATGATTGGTGGTTGGGCTTCTAACAATAAATTTTCCTTAATTGGTGCTATTCGTGCCTCATCTCAAATGGTTTCTTATGAAGTTGCTATGGGATTATCAATCGTGGCTTTATTGATGATGACTGGAACTTTAAGTTTGAAAGAAATTACTGAACAGCAATCAGGAATGAATTGGAATGTTTTTTACCAACCAATTTCATTTTTGATTTTCTTAATTTGTGCTTTTGCAGAAACCAATAGAACTCCTTTTGATTTAGCAGAATGTGAAACCGAATTAATTGGCGGTTATCATACCGAGTATTCTTCAATGAAAATGGGTTTTTATTTATTTGCTGAATATGCCAATATGTTTGTATCATCTACTATTTTGGCGGTTTTGTTCTTTGGAGGATATAATTATCCGGGAATGAGTTGGGTCGCTGAAAATTGGGGATTGAACATTGCCAACGTTTTAGGAATTGGTGCATTGTTTATAAAATTATGTGGTTTTATATTCTTTTATATGTGGGTCCGTTGGACAATTCCAAGGTTTAGATACGATCAATTGATGCATTTGGGTTGGAGAATATTAATTCCATTGTCGATTATTAATATTATGATTACTGGAGTAGTAATCTTAAGAGCAGAAATCTTTGCTTATTTTGGGTATTAATTAGACAGCAAATGCCCTAGCCCTGATAAAAACGGCATCATTTTGTTCTGTGGTTCAGAACAAAAGATAGAGTGAATAGCAGGATTAAGCTCCAAGAAAAGAAAATATAAGAAAATCAGGTTTTGAATTTAGGATTTCCTAAATCTAAAATCTAAAATCTAAAATTAAATGTCAATACAAGAAATATCACTTTCCGGAAGAAAAAAAGTGGTTTCCAATAAGGAAATGACTTTTATCGAACGAATGTATCTTCTAGCCATTTTGAAAGGCTTGTGGATTACAATCCAGCACTTTTTTAGAAAAAAAGCAACGATTCAATATCCTGAACAAGTGCGCGTGTTTAGCCCTGTTTATCGTGGTCAACACATGTTAAAGCGAGATGAACAAGGCCGCGAAAACTGCACGGCTTGTGGTTTGTGTGCTTTATCCTGTCCTGCAGAGGCGATTACAATGGTAGCATCGGAACGTAAAGCTGACGAAAAACACCTGTATCGTGAAGAAAAATACGCTTCAATCTATGAAATTAATATGTTACGTTGCATTTTTTGTGGATTGTGCGAAGAAGCTTGTCCTAAAGACGCAATTTATTTGACTATTTCTAAAGAATTAGTACCTGCTAATTACAACAGGGAAGATTTTATTTTTGGTAAGGATAAATTAGTGATGCCTTTAGAAATGGCTGTTAAAAACACTCAACTTAATAACGTTAATTAATGATACAGATACCTGATATAGCTAGTGCAACCTCAGTACAGATCCTGTTTTCTTTGTTGTCTATTTTTACACTTGCTACTGCATTTTTGGCCATCTACAGCAAGAAACCAATGCATAACGCCATTTATTTAGTGCTGTGTTTTTCGTCAATTTCTGGTCACTATTTGTTATTAAATTCCCAGTTTTTAGCTTTTGTAAATTTAATCGTGTACATAGGTGCCATCATGATTTTAATTGTATTTACAATTATGTTAATGAATTTGAACAACGAAGATGAAGTCCATAAACCAAGAATAACGAGGCTTGGCGCTATTGTAGCATTTTGTTTGATGTGCATTGTTTTGATTGCAATATTTATTAATTCTAAACCTATTGCCGATGATAGTTATGAAGTAACAGGTGAAGACTACCAATCTATAAATATATTGGGTAAATTGTTACTCAACGAATATATGGTTCCTTTTGAATTTGCCTCGGTACTGCTTTTAGTAGCAATGATTGGCGCGGTTTTATTGTCTAAAAAAGAAAAATTAGAGAAATAGTATGAATAATATTTTAAACCAAATTGGTATTGAAAATTATATCTTCCTAAGTGTAATACTTTTTTGTATTGGCGTTTTTGGAGTTTTATATAGGCGAAACGCTATTGTTGTATTTATGTCAATCGAAATTATGTTAAATGCCGTAAACCTATTATTTGTTGCGTTTTCCACTTATCATCAAGACGCACAAGGTCAGATCTTCGTGTTTTTCTCGATGGCTGTTGCAGCAGCTGAGGTGGCGGTTGGACTGGCAATTTTAGTGTCAATTTTCAGAAATATGCAGACAATTGATGTTAGTAATTTGAAAAATTTAAAAGGATAATTAGCGATGAATATAAATTTAGTTTTAGTCTTACTATTAGCTCCTTTTTTTGGGTTTTTATTTAATGTTTTTCTAGGTAAAAAAGCTGGTAAAAGCATCGTTGGAATGGTGGGAACACTTTCGGTTGCAACGTCTTTTGCAATTACTTTATATCTATTTGGTTATAATCAGGTAAATCCAGAGCCACTCGTAATAGATTTGTTTGATTGGATTTCAGTTCAAAGATTCGACATCAGTTTTGGGTTTCTCATAGACCAATTGTCCATTCTTTGGTTGTTGTTCGTAACAGGAATAGGGTCTTTAATTCATCTGTATTCCATCAGTTACATGCACGATGACGACAAAATGCACTCGTTTTTCGCTTATCTAAATCTATTTATTTTCTTCATGATTACGTTGGTAATAGGAAGCAATTTATTGGTTATGTTCATTGGTTGGGAAGGCGTGGGTCTTTGCTCTTACTTATTGATCGGATTTTGGTATAAAAATCAAGACTACAATGACGCGGCCAAAAAGGCTTTCATTATGAACAGAATTGGAGATTTGGGGTTGCTATTAGGAATATTCATTATTGGATCTTTATTCAATACTTTGGATTTTCATACTTTACAAACTGTAATTACAACTGCAAGCGACGTCAATGATTTTTGGATTGTCGCTGCCGCATTGGCTTTATTTATTGGTGCATCAGGAAAATCAGCGCAAATTCCTTTATATACTTGGCTTCCAGACGCAATGGCTGGTCCAACGCCGGTTTCTGCATTGATTCATGCTGCAACGATGGTTACTGCGGGAATATTTATGATTACAAGGTTGAATTTCATATTTGATTTAGCTCCAAATGTTCAAAACATTATCGCCATTGTCGGTGCCATTACCGCCTTGGTAGCCGCTACCATTGCATTGGTACAAAATGATATTAAAAAGGTATTGGCTTATTCTACAGTTTCGCAACTGGGATTAATGTTTTTGGCGCTAGGTTTGGGCGCTTATGAAGTTGCCGTTTTCCACGTAATTACGCACGCTTTCTTCAAAGCTTGTTTATTCTTAGGTTCGGGCTCTGTGATTCACGGATTGCATGGTGAACAGGATATGCGCAAAATGGGTGGTTTGAAAAAAGCAATGCCCATCACTTTCATCACAATGTTGGTTGCTGCATTGGCTATTTCTGGAATTTTTCCATTGGCTGGATTTTGGTCGAAAGACGAAATCTTGATGACTGCTTTTCACGAAAACAAAGTATTGTGGGTAATCGGATCGATTGCTTCAATCATGACGGCCTTTTACATGTTCAGATTGGTTTATCTGACCTTTTTCAATTCGTTTAGAGGAACTGAGGAACAAAAACATCATTTGCATGAGAGTCCTAGCCTTATTACTGTGCCTTTAATTATTTTGGCAATTTTGTCTTTTTTTGGTGGAATCATAAGTTTACCTGGGCACAGTTGGCTGAATGAATATTTATCGCCACTGTTTTCGAAAGCTGCTCACGAAGCCCATACTTTAGGAACTACCGAATATCTGCTAATGGCTGTAGCTACAGTTGGTGCTTTAATTGGTATTGCAATCGCATATAAAAAATATTTAAGAGACAATGCAGTACCTAGTCAAGATTCCGAAATAACCGGCTTTTCAAAAGTATTATACAATAAGTATTATGTTGATGAGGCGTACGAAGCTATTTTTGTCAAACCAATTAACGTACTGTCTAGATTTTTTAGAGATTTTATAGAAACAACTTTATCAATGTTGGTTTTTAGATTAGGAAAAGCGACAAACGAAATTGCTTTGACAGGGAAAAAAGCACACAACGGAAGTGTTGGTTTCTATCTTTTTGTGTTTGTTATTGGCGTTATCGTCATATTAACTTATTTATTTTTATAATAATTTTTACCTAATGGATGTAACTACACTATTAATTATTCTACTGGTTGGCGCATTAGTAACTTATTTATCTGGTAATGAATGGGCTCCAAAAGTGGCTTTGCTAGTAAGTTTAATCGCTTTCTCAAGTTCAATTTATTTGCTAAGCCAATATAATTTAGGAAACGAAATAGGCTATGCCAAACTTTGGATAACCAAACCAAAAATTTCCTTAGCATTTCAAGCCGATGGTTTAGCGCTAGCAATGCTTTTGTTAACAACCGCTTTGACGCCAATTATTATTTTTTCATCTTTTGGAAATGCATTCAAGAATGCTAAATCTTTTTATGCTTTAATCTTATTTATGTCCTTTGCGATGGCGGGAACTTTCCTAGCATCTGACGGACTTTTATACTATATTTTTTGGGAATTAGCATTGATTCCAATTTATTTTATTGCTTTAATTTGGGGGAATGGCGATGCCGAAGAACGTAAAAAAGCGGTAGTAAAGTTTTTTATATATACGCTTGCTGGTTCGTTATTTATGTTAGTTGCTTTTGTTTATTTGTACACAAAAGCAGAAAGTTTTTTAATTAGCGACTTAACGCAACTTAAATTATCATCAACGGAGCAATTCTGGATATTCTTGGCTTTCTTCTTGGCTTATGCTATCAAAATTCCATTGATTCCATTTCATACTTGGCAAGCAGAAGTGTACCAAAAAGCACCAATCGTTGGAACGATGTTGCTTTCAGGTATTATGCTTAAAATGGGATTGTACAGCGTTATCCGTTGGCAATTGCCTATTGCGCCATTGGCAGCTAAAGAATATATGAATGTATTTATTGGACTGGGAATTGCAGGTGTAATCTATGGTTCGATTCTGGCTTTGCGCCAAAAAGACTTGAAAAAGTTATTGGCTTATTCTTCCTTAGCGCACGTTGGGTTGATAGCTGCAGGAGCTTATACTTTAACGCTCGATGGATTGCGTGGGGCTGTTTTACAAATGATTGCTCACGGTTTTGTTGTAGTAGGACTATTTTTCGTAGCTGAAATTATTTTCAGAAGATTCGAAACTAGAGAAATTTCCGAAATGGGTGGTATTCGTGCTCAGTCACCAAAATTTACTTCAATGTTTTTGTTGTTGGTTTTGGCATCTGTAGCTTTGCCGTCAACATTTAACTTTGTTGGAGAATTTACGGTTTTGTATAGCCTTGCACAATTGGATCTTTGGTTTGCTATTTTGGGTGGAACTACAATTATTTTAGGCGCTTACTATATGCTAAAAATGTTTCAACACGTGATGTTAGGACAAACCAATTCCAAATTATTTGCAGATGTTACTTTCAATGAAGGTTGCACTTTAGTAATTATTATTGCTGTTTTGTTCTTCTTTGGTTTGTATCCAAAACCAATTATGGATTTGATAAGTCCGAGTTTGGAAAATATTTTAACACAAATAAATAGATTTAACTAAGTCAAATCATAAAATGAATACATTAATAGCTATATCAGGATTAGGTGTTTTATGCCTTTTATTTGAAATTTTAAATTTTAGAAAAGGCATTGTTCCAGTAACCATTTTGGGGTTATTGGCAGTTCTTGGACTAACCTATACCGAATTTAATACGCCGGCGAGTTATTACAATAATATGATTGTTGTTACTAAATTTTCATCAGTTTTTTCGGCTTTGTTTATTGTTTTGACTGTATTTCTTATTGCCTTGGCGCACGATTTCTACGAAGATCATCAAACCAAAATATCTGATTTTATTGCCATTAAAATATTTATGCTAGCTGGATGTGTAGCGATGGTTTCTTTTGGAAACTTGGCCATGTTCTTTCTTGGAATCGAAGTTTTGTCAATTTCCTTATACATTTTGGCAGCCAGCAACCGCTTGAATATAAAAAGTAACGAAGCTGGAATGAAATATTTCCTGATGGGATCTTTCGCTTCAGGGATTTTATTGTTTGGAATTTGTTTTATCTATGGAGCAATGGGTTCCTTTGACGTAGCCGAAATTACAGAATGGTCTCGTTCTGCAGAACTTCCAATTTGGTTTCCAATAGGAATTACATTAGTTACAATTGGAATGCTTTTTAAAATTGCAGCTGTTCCTTTTCATTTTTGGGCTCCAGATGTTTACGAAGGTTCACCAACAATGACTACGACTACCATGAGCACTTTGGTAAAAGTAGTGGCAATGGCTACTTTGTATAAATTGCTAACCGCTATGAATGCTGATCTTTCAGATGCTGCTGTAAATATTATTATTGTAGTTTCAATAGCTTCGATGACTGTCGGAAATATTATGGCGTTGAAACAAAACAATGTGAAACGTATGTTGGCTTTCTCAGGAATATCTCATGCAGGTTTTATGTTGATGACATTGTTGAATATTAAAAGCTCTGTGGGCAATTTATTGTATTATACTTCGGCTTATTCTCTATCCGGAATTGCTGCTTTTGCAGTGATTTTATACATTTGTAAAAACAAAGACAACGAAGATATTAGCAACTTCAACGGATTGGGAAAAAACAATCCGTTGATGGCGGCTATTCTTACGGCTGCTTTGCTATCGATGGCTGGAATTCCAATCTTTGCAGGATTTTTTGCCAAAATGTTTTTGTTTACTCAAACCATTGAAGCTGGTTATTTAGTAGTGGTTATCGCAGCGGTAATCAACTCGATTATAAGTGTGGGTTATTATTTCAAATTAATTTTGGCAATGTACAATAAAGATCCAAACGAAGAAGCCACAAAAGCTCCTTTTGTTTTTTATGCAGTAGCTGTTGTAGCTATTGTTTTGAATATCGTTTTGGGATTGTTTCCGTCTGCAGTATTGGATTTGTTGGGATAAAAGTCCGTATGAATACAAATTAATTTAACCGCAGATTCGCAGATTTTGATAAGTTTTTTAATCTGCGAATCTGCGGTAATTTTTTAAGTATAAGACAATAAACCATCTTGCCCAAAGCGTGATGGTTTTTTTCTTCATGATAAAATTAAAATATGTTTTTTAACTCGCTAACCTTTGCTGTTTTTCTACCTATAGCTTTTTTACTCTATTGGTCTATATTCAGCAAAACTAAAAGCACTCAGAACACATTTTTGGTTGTGGTGAGTTATTATTTTTACTCCTGTTGGGATTGGCGTTTCCTATTTTTATTGCTGTTTTCAACACTTCTATGCTATTTAACTGGAATCAAAATAGAAAAAAGTATTGGAGAAAGGGAACGCAAATTTTGGTTCTGGTTGAGTATCATTTTCAATCTGGGTTTCTTGGCTATATTCAAGTACTACAACTTTTTTGCTTTTTCCTTTTCGGAAGCTTTGAATAATATTGGAATACAATCGAGTCCGTTTTTGTTGGACTTGATACTTCCAGTTGGAATTTCTTTTTATACTTTCCACGGCTTGTCTTATGTAATTGACATTTATTACAAAAGAATAAACTCCGAAAAGAACGTTGTGGATTATGCGCTTTTCGTGAGTTATTTTCCGCTTTTGGTAGCTGGACCTATCGAAAGAGCAACTCATTTATTGCCACAAGTAAAACGAATAAGAAGCTTCGATTTTGAGAAAGCCAAAGAAGGCGTTTACCAAATTATTTGGGGACTGGTCAAAAAAGTTGTCATCGCCGATACTTGTGCTACTTATGCCAATGCTATTTTTGACAATTATACCTCGATGAATTCATTGTCCTTGATTTTGGGTGCTGTCTATTTTGCGTTCCAAATTTATGGCGACTTTTCAGGTTATTCCGATATGGCTTTGGGAATGTCCAAATTGTTTGGATTAGACTTGTTGCGTAATTTCAATTATCCATATTTTTCTAGAGATATTGCCGAGTTTTGGCGACGTTGGCACATTTCGTTGTCGTCTTGGTTTCGGGATTATTTGTACATTCCTCTTGGCGGAAGCCGCGGAAACAAACTGAAACAAGTGCGCAATGTATTCATCATATTTGTGGTTAGCGGTTTTTGGCATGGTGCGAATTCGACTTTTTTGGCTTGGGGATTTATCAATGCAATGTATTTTTTGCCGCCTTTACTATTGGGAACCAACCGAAACAATATGGAAACTGCAGAATTGCATTGGGATTTTAATTCTATAAAAGTGTTTTTTAGTATTCTTGCGACATTTACCTTATCGTGTTTGGCATGGATATTTTTCAGGGCAAAATCCATAAATATTGCTTTTGATTATATTGGAAATATTTTCACCAATGGGATTTTCGAATCACAATTTATACAAAACCAACGCTATAGTTATGAATTACTATGGTTGGTTCTGGCTTTTGTTTTGGTCGAATGGAACAGCCGTTACAAAATAGAACCCATATCAGGAAAATACAGCTGGCTCAAAATGACTTTGTGCCTCTTGGCGATTATCGCTTTAGGCACTTATGCCGATTATAAAGAATTCATCTATTTTCAATTCTAATGAGGAAGTTTATAACATTAGTTGCCAAAATTTTATTCACACTTCTAGTGCTTTTAGTGGCGCTGGATTGGGTATACACAACTGTGTATTTGCATTCTTCTACTAGAGGAAAAGTGGAAAAGGTTTTCAATTCCAAAGGCGGAAATTATGATGTCGTGATTTTGGGTTCATCAAGAGCCAACAATCATTTTGTCCCCAAATTATTTGAAAAGAAAGGTTTGAAAACTTTCAATTATGGGATGAGTGGAGCGCATTTATTCGAAGCTTCACTATTGCTGAAATTGATGGCAGAACGTAGTTATAAAATCAAAACCGTGATTCTGGAAGCTGATTTGGGGCTTTGCAACGAAAAAGAATCCGAAATGATTGCTGCAAAATTTCTGCCTTATATTCATCATTCTGAAACTATTAAAAACCATTTTTCGAGTCAAGAGAACTTTAATGAATTGTATTATATTCCTTTTTACCGTTATATCGATTTTGATGCGCTCATAGGTTTCCGGGAAATGTACAATACAGCAACGGACAAACCCACGAATATTTTGGACAATCAGGGATATCATCCTTTGGCAAGCAACAAACCCGGAAATATGAAAAATGACATCCGAGCGTTGAAACCCATTCGTAACAAATATTACGAAGAAATCAAGCAAATTTGCAAGCAAAATAATTACAAATTGATTACCGTGATGACGCCAATGTGTACTAATGTGAAAGGATTGGATTATTTTGAAAAAGCAAATAAAATCTATCCAGAAATTCACAATCTGGAAAACGTCGTGCAAGGGGACCAATATTTTTCTTCCTGCGGACACATGAATGATGCGGGAGCGAGGATGTTTACGAAGGTTGTTATTGAGAAGTTTTTTATAAAGAAGTGACCTAAATTCCAAAGACTTCAGGAATATATTTTTCATTTTGAAAATCAAAACAACCAATTTTTCCTATATTTACTTTCGTAAAAAATTCAAATAATAGTTATGAAAGAGGATAAAATTAAATACATATTGATTAGAGGAACAAGTGCAATTGTAGATATCCTTTTTTATGCAACTATAATGAAATTATTATCGCCTTATATTGGCACTAAAAATGCAGATGGAAATTATTATACGAATACTGCAATCGGAATTTTGTTTTATTATATAATCCAATTATCGCAAGACATAGTTTTTGGAAAAACATTAGGAAAACGTTTATTTAAATTAGGATTATATCTAGAGGATGAAAAACCCTTTTTTGGGACTAATAGAATTTTAAGAATCATAATTAGAAGATTATTTGATTTACTTGATATTGTTTTATGTCCGGTTTTTTTCATTGGA
>CAMCTL010000039.1 GCA_945878515.1 Flavobacterium psychrophilum
GTTTACAAAAAAGCAAGTTCGAGCCTCCGGTTTTTGATAAAATCTCCACCCATAACGGTTCGCAACAACACTCTGTTCAACCTTCACGACCGCACTCCCGATGATGTATCAGGTAGTATTTTATCAAAAAAACTTGCTTTTTTGAAACCCTCCACTTGAAAGAATGGCTTTCTTTTTTTTCCTTTTTTTCTTTTGAAAAATTTAATGGGCGGAGCGTAGCGAAACACATTGGTCTTTCAACCGAAACCCTGTGGAAAATTGAAAATCTAACCCATTTTTAAAGCCGAATGTTATGCTAAATTTCATCATCAAGACCCACCGAAAAGACACCGTTTACACAAAACCCCATTTATTCATACTTAACAAGGGGATGAACAGCGGAAAGCCACAAAAAACGCCATTTACTAACAGCTTTGTTATCATTTTTCAAAACGAAGAAGACTGCGAAAGCCTTTTTTTCATTGCTTATAGTTTATGGCAAACAAAATTCTGGCATCAGTATTTAGTTGGTTCTGTTATTTCGTTTTTGCGTCTTCCAGATTTCAAAAAACAATTCAATCCACAAGCCAGTTTAATGATGGTGGAACACGAGCAGCACCAAAAAAATGTTGCAGCTCTCAAACTTCTGGAGAAAAAAGAAAAGCAATATAAAGAGGATATGATGCTCATAAATGACATCCGCAAAGCCATTTTATACCGTTATTGTAGAAAATAAATCAATCCTGGTCCTTGCGGACTAGGATTGTCTGCACCTTATTCCCAAGCAAACTAACGCATAAGTGCAATATGATTGCACCACTTAAATAAAACGGAGAAAAGCAAAGCAATCCACATTTATTAACTGCTATAAACGAAAAAAGCTCCAAATAATGGAGCTTTCAAAGTGGTTTTTAACCGTTTTTAAGGGTTTGTTATTGGCTCTTCTTCCGATTTTACAGCAGTTTGAGAAACTACTGAAATAATACTTCCGCCCAGAACCAAATAACCAGCTGCACTTACCAAGCCAACTGGCAAAGCAACCGGAGAAGCTATGATAATTCCGCCAACGGATGCCAAGGCAATCCCAACTGTTCGAAGAACTTTAAACCATTTTGGAGTTGGTGCCAAAACTCTTTCTGCCAAATTCATTTTATTATTTTTCATAATCTTGATTTTTAAAAATTGATAATTCTAAATTGTGTACTCTTTTTTCGATGTATTCTACTTTCTGGTTTAGTAAATCATTCCCGCTTTTGAACTCGGTTTTGATGATTAAAGCCATCGTTTTTACTTCAATCAAATCTTTCTCCATACTCTTGAAATCAGTGTGTAATTGCTTGATAAAATAAGCCACAACCGAGAGTAACAAGGTGATGAGAGTTCCAAAAAGTGCTGCTATGGCGTTAATATTTTCCATTGGATTTGCTTTTTAAAATTGAAAATTATTTTCAATGGTAAATTTGTTAGAAGGATCCTTTGCCAATGCAACCAACTTGGGATAAATCATTTTGTAAGCTGCAATACTTTGGGTAACTTGAAAATCGCCTTCAGCAAATTGGAAACCAAAACCACAAAGCGGACAACCGGCAGTATCTTTTATGGTATTTCCGACGTGGATATAGACAAAACTGAAATTCGGTAATCCCGAAATCTCAATCATTCCCTGGTGTAGGTTTCCAAAAGCTCTCTTGTAATCCGCATTTTTTGCTCCCCAAGTGTTGAGTTTTAATTCAAAAACACCTGTAGGAATGGCAGTTTGTGAAGCAATCTTCACTTCCCTGATTTTATCTTCTAACAAATAACATTGGAAAATCCCGTTGATATACAACTGGCTCAATGTACTTTGTTTGCCTTGGGCGACCCTGATTATTTTATTTTCCATTGTTTTTGTTTTAAGGAGTTGATAAAAAAAATCCCTCGTTTTTGGCGAGGGATCCTTTAAGGGTTTTTCTAGAAAGCGTCCTCGACTTTCAAGCAGTTCCCACTGGAGAACAAGTAGTAGTTTCCACCTACTTGTTGGTAGAACTCAATTCCGATGCACTGCAAAACGGTTGTGTTTACCGTTGGAACTGCTCCATTAGGTAAAGTTGCAACAATTGTTGTAGCAGGAACTGGAGCGTACAAATCCAAAAAGTCACTGTATTGAATATCGCTTATCTCATTCAAAGCAGCATCCATAGGATCATAGCTGTTTGTGGTAGCGTTATATTCAAAATCACTCACTACTGAAAGAGAGCTAATCAAACGGAAATGTGTGGCACCAGATGGAGCACTCACCAAATTAGCTGGGTTAAAATCAGCAACTACAAACTCTCCGCTTTCTCTACCAACTGTATGAGTTAATGAGTAAGGAGCATTGAAAATGCCATTGAAAGAAGAGTTTTTGTCAAACTCGAAACCTTTCAAGTAATTACGCTGTGTGCTGATTTCAATTTTTCTGTAACCCCTAGCTTCAGTTTGGTCTTCCAAGTTGATTTTCTTCATAATTGAAGTTAATCTTCCTGTAACTTGACTGTCGGCCATTTGTTTCATCACTTGAGATAAGCCAGTTCGAACCGCTTTCCCGGCTTTGGCACAAGCGCCAAATTCATTCATATTCTCACGAGTTCTCTCGAACTCTGGTGCAGTGTTTACCTGATCACCACTAGGACCGCCAACCATTCCGGCGAAGTAACCTTCTTGTCCTTTAATTTTGAAGTGTCGGATGTCTCCAAGAGTTCCGACATACTTAATAACACCTTTCTGTCTTGCCATTTTTTCTAATTTTTAAAAGTTAATATTTGCTTGCAATTGCAGTAACAAAGTTCAATGATTATCTTTGAATATCAATAACTTAAAATACTGTAAATCAATGCAATACAACGCAAAAGCACCGTGCATAGTGGAAACCCACTGGCAAATTGAAGAAGTCCTTGATGGCGATAGTATCATCATTTGCCATCGTTTCACTCAAATGAAAAAAGAAATCCGTCTTTATGGCTTGGATGCACCAGAAGTAAAACTAAATAGGAAGATGATGGAGGATGAAGAGAAAAGCAGTTTGCCTGCCCAATTATTGCTCCAATTTGGTTTGCAATCCTTGCACTTCGTTTTGTCGGTTGCACCGCCTAAAACGGTTGTAACTATAATTACAGAACAAGAGAATTACTATGACTACTGGAACAGGCAATTGGGATATGTAATATTACCAGGAGGAGAATGTCTAAATGATTTGCTTTTAATTAATGGGTATGCTAAAGCAACCCAAAACTATTACTGCGGGAGGTTGGCGGAATATCAAATGATGAACCGCCAAGCGCAGCTTAATCAATTAGGAATTTACAGTTTTGTAAAAAGTTTTTGATTTGTTGTACTTATGTTGTACTTAAAAATATTGTATTATCTTTAACCCCCGAAAACATTACCCCTTACAGGCGTAAGGATGTTAATCTGCGGTTTTCAAATCGCTTCAAACAATTTCCCTGGCAAGGGTCTAATTACGCCTTTCAATTCCATATTCAAGAGCATTCCCGAGATTTTATAAATAGGAAAATCACAACGTAAGGCAATAATATCCATTAATTCCTTTCCATTTTTTAGGAGATAATCATATACTTTTTGTTCGTCGGGTTCGAGTGTGACAAAGAGTTGCTTTTGCACAGGTTTGGCTTTGCTTTCGATGTCCCAATTTAATATATAAACCAAGTCGGCAGCACTTGTTAGCAGATTTGCTTTTTGGATTTTAATTAAATTATTGCAGCCTTGACTGTATTTATCAGTGGTTCTTCCTGGAACAGCGAAGACATCGCGATTGTAATCGTTGGCAATATTGGCCGTGATTAACGAACCTCCCCTTTCGGCGGATTCGATCACAATCGTAGCTTCAGAAATTCCTGCAACAATACGATTTCTTCGAACAAAATTTTCCTTTTCAGGATTAGACGAACTCCAAAATTCCGTCATAAAACCGCCATTTTGTTCTACTTTGGCAACATATTTCTTATGCGTTTTGGGGTAAATTTGATTTAACCCGTGAGCCACGACGCCAATCGTTTGCAAATCATGTTCTATCGCCAACTGATGCGCAAAAATATCGACACCATAGGCAAAACCACTTACAATTACTGGTTCAAGCGGCGCCAAATCTTCAATCAATTTTCGACAAAATTCCATGCCGTAAGAGGTGATTTGTCGCGTTCCAACGATACTGATGGTTTTCTTGTTTTTCAGGTCGATATTTCCCGAAGTAAACAGCAAAACGGGTCCATCGATGCAATGTTTTAATCGTTCTGGATAATTTTCATCAAGAAAATAAGTGACATTAATTTCGTTAGATTGGATGAATTGAAGTTCTTGTTCTGCTTTTTCGAAAATGGTTTTATCTTTCAGTTTTTGTAATAAAACAGATCCAATTCCATCAATAGCAGCGAGTTGGGAAGTTTTGGTTTTGAAAACTTCGGTAGCACTTCCGCAATGATTAATTAATTTTTTGGCCACAATATCGCCCACGCCTTCTACTTGTTGCAGTGCCAATAAATGAAATAAATCTTGGTCAATCATACTAATTGTTTGAGGCTGAAATGTATAAAATTTTAGGCGGATTGTTAATAAAAATTGTGAATAAAATTTTGATAACTATTTTCAATGTATAACTTTGTAAGTATGAACATCGAACACCATATCTCACAGCTTTTGTACCGTTACCAATGCGTAACCGTACCTGGTTTTGGCGCTTTTTTGACTGAAATTCAGTCGGCTCAATTAATTGAAAGTTCCAATTCGTTTTTCCCTCCAAAGAAAATGATTTCTTTCAATGCTTATCTCAAAAACAACGACGGATTATTGGCTAATCACATTGCCCAAGCCGAAAAAACTTCATACGAATATGCTGTTAGCGCCATTCAATACGAGGTTCACAATTGGAAAAAATCGTTGCAGGAAAACGGAATATTTTCCATTAAAAACGTAGGGAATTTTTCGGTTAACGCCGATAAAAATTTGATTTTCACTCCTTATGACCAAATTAATTATTTGACGGATTCTTTTGGTTTAAGTGCCTTTGTTTCTCCAATGGTAAAAAGAGAACTATTCGAACAAAAAATCGAAGCACTTGAGGAAAATATCAAGGAGACCGAAGTAATTGCTTTAATCCCAGATAGAAGAAAAACCAGTGCCTATTTGAAATATGCTGCTGTTTTCGTTTTGGGATTAGGTTTAACGGGAGGAATTGGTTATCCTGTTTACCAACAACAAATTGCGAATGAAACTATACTTGTTGAAAAATCTGTTCAGAAACAAGTTCAAAATAAAATTCAAGAAGCTACTTTCTTTATCGAAAATCCTGTTCCCGCAGTTACTTTGACAGTGAAGGAATCAAAAATGTCATATCATATAATGGCTGGTGCATTTAGAGAGGAAAGAAATGCGCAAAAAGCGTTTGAAAAATTATCTAGGCAAGGCTACAAAGCGCGGCGCATTCCACAAAATAAATATGGATTATTTCCTGTTCTTTACGGAAGTTATACCACTTTTGCCGAAGCCGAAAAAGCCAAACAAGAAATTCAAAATACGGTTAATCCTGATGCTTGGGTTCTGATTGAATCACTATAAATAAAGGAAACCATTTTTAATCGAATGGTTTTTTTATGCTCTTTAATTTAAAATCGCTCTAAACATTTTCATTTCGTAAAAACGGTGAGAAAGTAAATTCACTCAAACAAAAACAGTAAAAAAGAGTAGAGAAATAACTAACTGATATGAAAAAATAATTTCAAAAACAATACACGCAGTTACATTAGAAGATTTTCTGATAAAAATGATTTAATTTGTTAGTTGACCCCAATTAAATAAATTGATTCGCTAGCAATTTGAATTACAAACTAATCATTTTTTAAGTTTTATAAAATGAAATCCACCCGAGAAATATTCAAAACCAACCCTTCCCTTCTAGCCGAACCAGAAGTAGCGCAACTTTTGGACTATTGTGAGCAATTGCAAGATGAAATTGTGGAATTCAAATTTCAGAAAACGAACAATAAAGAATTGGCGATGCTAGATATGCTCAAAGAAGTCATCAAAGGCTGCAACGCCATCCAAAAAGAGCAAATGGAACACGAGCGTTTTGGTTTTGAAGCACCTCATTATCAAGAAACTATTTCGAACTTGCAACGTTATATTTTGAAGCGTTGTCAGGATGAGAAGATTTATTTGTAAATGGTACACAGATGAAACTGATCTTCAAACGCGGGTTTATTTGATTATCAAATTTATTTTGTCAATTACACTTTCCACACTAATAGTTCGCATCACATCTTCATAACCTGCCACTTTTTTATTTCCATAGACTGAAGTGGGTAATTTTGGGAACAAATTTCTATCCGAAACCAAAGCGTTTTCCAAAGGCTGATTGAAAGGTAAAAATCCGGCAAACGGATGTGTTGCTCCCCAAAGCGTAACGGTGTTTACACCTAGCATCGCCGCAATATGTGCATTTCCAGAATCCATCGAAAGCATTATATCAAGATTAGAAATGAGTTGCAACTCCTGCTTAAACCTTAGTTGCCCTGCAACAACTACAACATTTTTTTTACCTTTTGATAGTGAGTCTAAAAGTTCAATTTCCTTTTTTCCACCGCCAAAAAGTAAGATTTTATAATTTGGATTTTTAGCTAATTGATGGATTACTTCTTGTATTAAATCCAAAGGATAGACCTTGGAATCGTATTGGGCAAACGGTGCAATTCCTATTTTAAATCCCGAGAAATCGGGAATCTTTTCATTTCCAACTAGCATTTTCAAAACATCATTGTCTAAAAATGCCTTTTTAGGGAATGTTGGATCGGACAAATCTACTGTAAAACCGAGTTCATTAAACACTTTTAAATGTCTTTCGAACATTGTGGTCAAGGGTTTGAAGATCTTGTTTTCAGCTCTTGTTAATGCTGCTTTATCGCCTCTGCCTTTATCAACCGAAGCAATTTTTTTTCCTCTCAATCCGAAAAGTGTTCGAACCACCTTAGACCGCAACACGTTATGCAAATCGGCAAAAGCGTCAATGTTTAATGCTGTTAAATCTTGGAACAATCGCAACAATCCAATAAATCCTTTATGACGCTGTTTTTCGTCGAAAGCAAAGAAAGATAGATGGGGAATTCCGTCAAAAAAAGGTTGGAAAAACGGTCTAGAAATTATTGTGATTTTTATCTCAGGATTTTGTTCTACAAAAGCCCGTAGAACAGGAACCGTCATAGCGACATCTCCCATTGCGGAAAGTCTCATAACGGCTATATGTTTAATTTTTTGCGACAATTTAAACTTGTCTAATCTTACTTTTTATTTTGATACAAAACCGGATTCAAATCATCATCGTTGTACATCTTCATTTGTTTGTAGACTTTCATGAATTTATCACCATTTTCGATATCGGTTAGCAAATCATCTATTGCCATGGACAAATCGGTTCTTTGCTCTAATAAAACATTCAATTTGGCCTGACATTTATCTCTATGTTCTTGCGAAGCTTCTTCACGAGTGGCTTCTTCTCGCATATGATAAATTTTTAAGGCTAGAATCGACAATCTATCAAATGCCCAAGCGGGACTTTCAGAATTAATTTTAGCATCGTTTTTTACTGCAACCTGAGCATATTTTTGGAGAAAATAACCATCGATGTATTCTACCATATCGGTGCGCTCCTGATTAGAAGCGTCAATTCTTCTTTTTAAAGTCAATGCTGCAATTGGATCAATATTTGGATCACGAATAATATCTTCGAAATGCCATTGAACAGTGTCAATCCAGTTTTTTAAATATAATAAATGTTCTATCTTTTCCTTTGGATATGGATTAGTACTTGGTTGGTCAATATTATCAAATTGATGATAATCGCGAATACTTTGTTCAAAAACGGAATAAGCTAATTTTGAAAACATACCTTTTATATTTTATAAATACAAAGATAGTTTTTATACATTTACAATGAAACTTTAGACTTTAAACTTTAAACATCAAATATGCAAACACATTATTTATCCGAAGACAATAGTATTTTGAATCATTTTTTAGGCCAAATCAGAAACGTGAATGTTCAAAATGACAGCATGCGTTTTAGAAGAAATATAGAACGAATTGGCGAGGTAATGGCTTATGAATTGAGCAAAGATTTACATTATAGAACTATTGAAATTCAAACACCGCTTGGTATCAAAAAAACAACCGAAATCGAAGACAAATTGGTTTTGTGTTCAATACTTCGGGCTGGACTACCTCTTCATTTGGGGCTTTTAAATTATTTTGACAATGCCGAAAATGGTTTCGTTTCTGCTTACAGACATCATCCAAACAACGATGCGTTTTTTGATATTTTAGTCGAATATCAAGCCGTTCCTAATATTGAAAACAAGACCTTGCTTTTGATAGATCCTATGCTTGCAACAGGACAATCGATGGTGGCTGTTTTTAATAAATTATTAGAAAAAGGACTGCCAAAAGAAGTTCACATTGCAGTAATCATTGCTGCTCCAGAAGGAATTGCCTATCTTGAAAAGCATTTGCCAGATTCTTGTCATCTTTGGGTTGCCACATTGGATGAAAAATTGAATGATAAAAAATATATTGTTCCAGGATTAGGCGATGCAGGAGATCTAGCTTACGGGAACAAATTATAATTGAGAGAAAAACGCAAACAAACTGCAAAGAATCAGTATTCCTAAAACCAATTCTTGGTTTAGTTGCAGTTGCTTCACCTCGATGTGGCTCGTTGCCATAATTGACAACGGCGCAATAGTATAAATCAATAAATCATTGCTTTTGTTCGCCGATATTGCAAAAATCACTATTGCAATAAAAAAAGAAGCGATAATTTTTTTGTATGATGAAACTAAAAATAAAAGTTTGCTCGAAAGCGACGCAAACATTGAAATGACAAAAAACAAAGCAACAGTCAAATAAATCGAAAAAGCTACGTTCTGATATGTATTCGTAAAATAATCAATATTGAAGTTGATAACAGCATTTCCAGTAATGTATCCTATAAAATCTTTGTTGAAAATTAATGAAAAGGCTATAGAAATTATTGCCACAGCAAAAAAAGCGATAAACGGCAAAACCCAGTTTCTGTAATCTCTAGCAACGTGAAAAATAATAGATATAAAAACCAATACTATATAGAGAATACTCCAGAAGTGGAATAATGCCGCAACAAAAATCCATAACGAAGCGTCAAATATTTTTTCCTTCGATGCTTTTAAGGATTGCAAAGAAATCAATCGTCGAAGTGCTAATAAAATAAAGAAATTAGATAAAAGTAAATTTATGTTAGCAAATACTGAAGGAAAAAAAAGCAAAAACAAAAAACAGAAAAACATAGTGTAACTACTGTCTTTGCTTAATCCGTTTTTCTTGGCAACAAAATTTGTAATAAAAATAGAACCCAGCAAAATAAACAATAAACCTCCTGTTTTTACTATTGAAACCCATGAACTTATCCAAGATAAATCTTGAAAAATCGTAATGAAAAAGAAAACTAGCATTAAAATTACAACCAAGAATAAAATTAATGGCGTAGATTTTCTAAAAACACTTGTTATCATAAGGATATTTTATACTTTTGTGACTGTAAATATAATACTTGTACAAAGATGAAACGAGCCAAGTAATTTTTTTTCATTAAAATAAATACAACTGCGAGTTACATTACATACAATTAACTAATAAAATTAAAGAGATGAAAGCATTTTTTGAAGGAATTCAATGGTTATTTGAAAACGTTTTATTCATACTACACAATTTTCTACGAGAACTAGAACTCAACCATTGGTTCTTAGCGAATATCATTAATTGGGGATTTATGATAATCTGTTCAGTTGCCATCGTATATTGGTGTAAACAATTAAAATTGCATGAAGACCAAGGCGAAGAAAACCAAGATACCACTGCCCACTCTTTCTTGAAATAATATTTTACAGAATTTTAAACGAAAAATATTGGGAACTATTTTAAGTCGTTCCCAATATCTTTTCTAAAATACATCTTATCAAAATGTAGCTTGTCTATGTTTTTGTAGGATTTTTTTATGGCCTCTTCAAAATTGTCTCCATAAGATGTCACGGTCAAAACTCTTCCACCATTGCTCACTATATTTCCGTTATCCAGTTTTGTTCCTGCATGAAAAACAATCGAATCCTCAATAGTTTCTATTCCCGAAATCACTTTACCTTTCTCAAAATCTTCCGGATAACCGCCTGAAACCACCATAATTGTTGTGGCGCTTCGTTCGTCGATTTCAAGTTCGAATTCGTCGAGTTTTTCATTGGCTACAGCCAAAAACAATTCCACTAAATCCGATTTCATTCTTGGAACTACCACTTCGGTTTCAGGATCGCCCATTCTTACGTTGTATTCAATTACGATGGGTTCGTTGTTTACATTGATTAATCCAATAAACACAAATCCTTTATATTCGATTCCGTCTTTCTGGAAACCTTCAATAGTTGGTTTAACGATTCGTGTTTCTATTTTCTCCATCAAAACGGCATCTACATAAGGAACTGGAGAAACTGCTCCCATTCCGCCCGTATTCAATCCTGTGTCGCCTTCACCAATGCGTTTATAATCTTTGGCTGTTGGCAATATTTTATAGCTTTTTCCGTCGGTTAAAACGAAGCAACTCAATTCAATTCCATCTAAAAATTCTTCGATTACCACTTTAGAACTTGCAGCACCAAATTTTTGGTTTACCAACATATTTCTCAACTCTTCCTTGGCTTCTGCTAAATTGTGTATGATTAAAACGCCTTTTCCTGCTGCCAATCCATCGGCTTTCAAAACATAAGGAGGTTGCAAAGTTTCAAGAAAGTCGCATCCCTTCTCCACCGTTTCAGCCGTAAAACTATCATAAGCCGCCGTCGGAATGTTATGTCTGAACAGAAATTCTTTCGCAAACTCTTTACTTCCCTCAAGAGTTGCGCCTAATTTTGATGGGCCAATAACTGGAATTTTTTTTAAATCGCTGTCATTTTTGAAAAAGTCGAAAATCCCTTTTACCAGTGGATCTTCTGGACCAACAACCACCATTTCTACTTTTTCCTTAAGAACTAAAGCTTTAACAGCTTCAAAATCCGTAGGAATTATGTCAACATTATGGGCTATCAAAGCTGTTCCTGCATTTCCCCGAGCTACAAAAAGTGTGTCGCAAAGCGGACTCTGAATCATTTTCCAAGCAAAAGCGTGTTCTCTTCCTCCTGAACCTAGTAATAAAATATTCATGGTGTTTTGTTAAGTTTGGCAAAAATAGTCTGTTTTCACTTTAAATAATAATTTTTTTTACTTACCTTTGACGTTAGTAACGCAAACTATATGATAATCTCCTTTGGCTCTAAAGAAACTGAAAAAATTTGGAATGGAATTTTACTAAAAAAACCTGCTAGAGAAATCCAAGAAATAGGGAGAAGGAAGTTAAGAATGCTAAATAATTCACAGGATTTTAACGATTTAAGAATTCCACCTTCAAACAGATTAGAAAAACTTTCTGGAAATTTAAAAGATTTTTACAGCATTAGAATTAACAACCAATGGCGAATCATTTTTAGTTGGGAAAACGGAAACGCAAGTCAAGTTGAAATTGTGGATTATCATTAACAAAACACTATTATGGAAAAACTAAAAAACATACATCCGGGCGAAGTTTTACAGGAAGAATTTCTTATTCCGCTAGAAATTAGTGCTTATCGTTTGTCTAAAGATTTGAAAATTCCGCAAACAAGAATTTCAGAAATTACAAAAGGAAACCGAAGGATTACTGCAGATACTGCATTGAGATTAAGTCAATATTTTGGCAATTCGGCAAAATTTTGGTTGGGACTTCAAGACGATTTTGATATTGAAGAAGGAAAAGAAACTAAAGAAAAAGAATTGAAATCAATCAAACGATTTGAAATTCAAAAAGTAGTTTAAATGTTAAAAGTTTTCGATTTTTCGCTAAAACTAAATGGTTTCCCAATGAAGGAAGCAAAATCCGATCTGAATATAATCCAATCTATTCCCGAACAAGAATACGAAACTTTTATCGAAAACAAGAAACAAGAAATTGTTGATTATCATTTAAAAAACAATTCTTCCTATCAAGAACTTGTTGGCAAAACCACTTTCAACAATTGGAATGATTTGCCCATTATGACCAAGAAAAACTTTCAAAAACCATTGATTGAAAGGCTTTCAAACGGTTTTTCTCTTTCAACTGTTTACGTCAATAAAACTTCTGGTTCCAGTGGTGATCCTTTTATTTTTGCCAAAGACAAGTTCTCACACGCTTTAACTTGGGCTAATATTATCAACCGTTTTGGCTGGCACAGAATTGATTTTAATTCGTCTTATCAAGCTCGTTTTTACGGAATTCCGTTGGATTTTATGGGCAATAGGAAAGAACGCTTCAAGGACTTTTTAACCAACCGTTTTCGGTTTTCAATTTTCGATTTATCTGATGTTATTTTAGAAGATTTTCTAAACGAATTCAAGTCTAGAAAATTTGATTACATTAACGGATACACTAGTTCTATTGTTTTGTTTGCCAAATTTTTACAGCAGAAAAATAGTGTTTTAAAAGAAATTTGTCCCACTTTGAAAGTCTGTGTCGTCACATCAGAAATGCTTTTTGAAGAAGACAAAGTTCTATTGGAAAAACAATTTGGAGTTCCTGTTGTCAATGAATACGGAGCTTCGGAACTGGATTTAATTGCTTTTCAAAATCCTGATGGCGAATGGCAAGTAAATTCTGAAACTCTTTTTGTGGAGATTCTAGATGAAAACGATACTGTTTTGCCTTACGGAAAAGAAGGTCGAATTGTAATCACTTCCTTGTTCAACAAAGCGCATCCGTTTATTCGATACGACATTGGCGACATTGGTATATTGGATGAAAAAAGCACACCGAAAAAACCCATTCTGCAGCAATTAATTGGTCGAACCAATGATATTGCCCTTTTACCAAGCGGAAAAAAATCGCCAGGATTGACTTTCTATTACGTGACCAAAAGTATCATAGAAGATGATGGCAATGTAAAAGAATTTGTCGTCAAACAAACAAAAATCGATACTTTTGACATTGAATATGTAAGCAAAACCGAATTAAATTTGGAACAAATCCAAAAAATTGAAGGCGCAATTGCTTTATATTTGGAAAAAGGATTGATTTTTACATTCATCAGAAAAGAAAAACTAGAACGAAGCAAAAGTGGCAAATTGAAACAATTTGTTTCATTGTTAAAATAATTGGAGGACGCAAAATGCGACCTCCAAATTGAATCTTGAAGTCACAAGTTGTGTCATCAAGACGTTCAAGATCACAATTTGTGACCTTGAAGAATATAAAAGAATACTTTATGGAAAACGAAATACTACTTTCTGAAGAATTAATTTCTAATAAAATTTACTTTATTAGAAATCAAAAAGTGATGTTTGATAGTGATTTAGCATCACTTTATGGGATTGAGACCAAAAGATTAAAAGAGCAAGTTAAACGTAATATTTCTCGTTTTCCTGAAGATTTTATGTTTGAATTGACTGAATTAGAATATGATTCTTTAAGGTCGCAATTTGCGACCTTAAAGAAAGGAAGGGGCCAACATCAAAAATATTTACCTTCTGTTTTTACTGAACATTGTGTTTTGATGTTGTCGAGTGTTCTCAATAGCGACAAAGCCATTCAGACGAATATTCAAATTATGCGGATATTTTCAAAAGTGAGACAAATGCTTTTAGACACAACCGAAATAAGGATAAACATTGCTCAAATGCAAAAGAAACTGGAAAACCACGACAAGAATATCGAGTTGGTTTTCTCTTATTTAGATGAACTGTCTGATAAAAAAGAAAATGAGCAACCAAGAACAAAAATTGGTTATAAATAATAAACTAACAAAAGGAAGAAGATTGCTTTGCTTTGTGCCTCGCAACTCCTCGCAATGACAAACAAATGAAAATAACCATAGTCGCAGGCGCAAGACCCAATTTCATTAAAATCGCACCAATTATCAAAGCGATTGAAAAAAAGCAAAAGGAAGGAGCCAATGTTTCCCTTCGTTTGGTGCATACCGGTCAGCATTATGACAAAAACCTGAGCGATACTTTTTTCGAGGAATTAAATATTCCGAAGCCCAACAGCAATCTAGAAGTAAAAAGTGGTTCGCAAGCGGAACAAACCGGAGCGATTATGGTCGCTTTTGAAAAAGAATTGCAGCAAAATCCTTGTGATTTGGTTTTGGTTGTGGGCGATGTCAATTCGACTATGGCTTGTGCAATTGTTGCCAAAAAACAAAACCTAAAAGTCGCTCACGTCGAAGCTGGAATTCGCTCCGGAGATATGACAATGCCCGAAGAAATCAACCGAATCGTAACCGACAGCATTACCGATTATTTCTTTACAACCTCAACCTCAGCATCGGAAAATTTGTTGAAATATGGAGTTGCAGAAGCTAATGTTCATTTCGTAGGCAACGTAATGATTGATACTTTATACCAAAATCTGGACAGAATTTTTGCGCCGACTTTTTGGAATGAATTTGAATTGGAAACTGGAAATTATATTATTTTGACCCTACATCGACCATCAAATGTGGACGAAGAACAATCTTTAATTCAGTTATTGCAAGGCATTGATAAACTGGCTGGCGACAAAAAAGTAATTTTCCCCATTCATCCAAGAACCAAAGCAATTTTAGGAGAAACCGATTTAGAATTAAAAAACATTCTTTTTGTGGTGCCACAAGGCTATTTGAATTTTATGTACCTGATCAAAAACAGTTTTGCCGTGATTACAGATTCTGGCGGAATTTCGGAAGAAACTACCGTGATGGGAATTCCTTGTTTTACGATGCGAAACAACACCGAAAGACCCGAAACACAAAGCATTGGAACGAATACTTTGGTTGGAACTTCTATAGAAAATTTAGAAAAATTATTTGGGGAATTTATTATCAATGGGAATCGAAAAGCAGGAATTCCAGAACTTTGGGACGGAAAAGCTTCAGAACGAATTATTGATATTCTGCTTAAAAAATAAAACGGCCATTTTGTCATTCCGTAGGAATCTCAACAAATAATAAATCAGTAATTTTAGATTCCTACGGAATGACAACAAGAGTGAAAAAATGAACGACATCCTCATCATATCTAATTATTATCCGCCTGAAAAAGGCGCTGCAGCCAATAGAATTGAACAATTGGCACTGAAATTACATCAAAATAATTATAACGTTACTGTGCTTTGTCCATTGGGGAATTACCCAAAAGGCGAATTGTTTCCAGAATACAAAGGCAAATTTTCAGTAACCGAAAAGCTTCAAAATATTATCGTAAAACGACTTTGGATTTATCCTAGTGTGAGCAAAAATATCTTTAAAAGAACGCTTTCAGTTTTATCCTTTGCTTCGGTGTTGTTTTTCTATTTAGTATTCAAAAAAACACCTCAAAAAGTAGTCGTTCAATCGCCGCCGTTATTGTTGTCGTTTGTTTCTGTTTTTGTGCTTTCGCTGCTGCGAAAAAAAATAATATTAAATGTTTCTGATTTGTGGCCTTTGGCGGCTATTGAATTGAAAGCATTGAAAAAAGAAAGTTTTTCGCATCAAGTTTCTTTGTTTTTTGAACGTTTTATATATAAAAATGCCTCTTTAATATTTGGTCAGTCTAACGAAATTATCTCGCATGTTCATTCGATTTTTCCAGAAAAAGAGTGTCATTTGTATCGTAATTTTCCTGACCATCAAGTAGGTAAAATGGACTTGGTTGCAAATGCTAATGAACCTATAAAACTGTTTTACGCAGGATTATTAGGCGTTGCACAAGGTGTTTTTGAAATGTGTCAAAAAATCGACTTACAAAATCTAAACATTGAATTACACATTTTTGGTGATGGTGCAGAAAAAACTCAAATCGAAGCGTTAATCAGGAATAATCCAGCGAAAAAAATCTTCTTCCACGGAATGCTAGAACGGAATGTGCTACATGAAAAACTCAAAACTTTTGATATTGCCATTATTCCATTAAAAACAAGGATTTATGGCTCTGTTCCCTCAAAAATATTTGAATATGGTGCTTTAGGATTTCCGGTACTATATTTTGGCGGTGGTGAAGGCGAAACGATTGTCACAGAAAACAATTTGGGTTGGATTGCACCAGTTGGAAAATTTGAAAGCCTAAATTCCTCTTTAACAGAAATATCAAAAACAGGAAAAAGTGAAATCCAAAAAATGAAACAACACGTTTTTGATACGGCAGAAAACCATTTCAATCTGGATTTTCAAATTAAAGATTTAATCCAGAAAAACGTGTTTTAAAAGGCTTTTTCGTCTCCTTTTAAAACATTATAAATGGTTTTGAGTATGATTTCGATATCCAATAAAATAGACCAGTTTTCCATGTAAAAAATATCATATTTTACCCTGTTGATGATGTCTTCGTCTGTTTCTACTTCGCCTCGAAATCCTTTTGTTTGCGCCAATCCGGTAATGCCTGGTTTAACAAAATGACGCACCATGAATTTATCTACTTTTAGCGCATATAAATTGGCAATGCTAACCATGTGCGGTCTTGGTCCAACTACCGACATATCGCCTAATAAAACATTAAAAAATTGTGGCAATTCGTCTATACTGGTTTTTCGGATAAATTTGCCCACTTTGGTTATTCGGATGTCATTTTTTGATGCTAAATCAGTATCCGATTTATCGTTAATAAACATCGATCGGAATTTATAACAATCAAACTCTTTATAGTTTAAACCATTTCTTTTCTGGATAAAAAATAACGGTCCTTTTGATTCCAATTTAATTATTATGGCTAAAATTGGCGTAAGCCAAGACAATAATCCGATAATAATTAAAAAGGAAAAGACAATATCAAAAAGGCGTTTGATAATTTTGTTTATCGTTTCGTCTTGTAAAATATTTCTTAAAGAAATAACTGGGATGTAATCATAATATTCGAACTTAGCTGTTCTCGAAAAAATTTGCTTTTCGTTTGGAATAAATTTTAAGGTTTTCAAATTGTTATCGGCAAAATCTATAATGTCGCTAATTTGACTATCTGATAAATCCGCCATTGAACAATAAATTTCATCTGTTTTGCTCGATATTACATAAGACAAGCATTCGTTAATTCTTTCGCTTTTATGGTTTTCGAGCGTGAATATTTTTATCAATCTGTATCCATAATCTGGATTTTCTGTGAAAAAGTTTTTTAGTGGATCAATGCTCTTATTATTTCCCAATAAAACAACGCTTCTTGAATTTCCTCCATATAAAACCCTGAATCTTCTAAGAAAATAATAAATGGAAAGCTTGAAGAAAAGAATAATTGCTATCGCAACAAATACAAAAAAAACTACTCTTTTTTGAAATAAAAAATCCGAGTAAAATAATTCTAATGCCAGGCAAAATAAAGAAAATAAAACAAACTGTTTTAAAGCACAATTCAGGATTGAAATAACCTTTGTGTAGCGGTAAACCTCATAAAAACCCAGATAAATAGCAATAGCAAACCAAGCGATACTTATAAAAACAGAATAAACTACTTGGTTACTATGAAAGAAAAATATATAAAAAGCCGAGACATTGATGATAATTAAATCGATCAAGTACGAAAAAGGGCGAATATAGCCTGAATATCTTCCGGTTTTGGTTTTCAAATCTGCAAATTTGATTTTAGAGTGTTTACAAAGAAAAGTTGTGTCTACTTTTCTATCGCTATAGGATTCCTCTATTCTACATTAAAAATTTGTTCCAATATTTTAATGGTAATCAAATACGTAGGTTTTACGCCTGTTGTTCCTAAACCTCCTGAAGCCAATGTGCTTCCTGTTTCCAGCGGATTATCCGAAGCATAATAAGCGTATCTAACCTTCACGTCTTGAGGAATACTTTTCCTGATTTTTGATGCTGACTGAATGGCTTTTTGATAATAAGAACCTTCCATTTCTAGTCCGATTACACCCCAAGTTGATTCGTGGAAGAACTTTAATAAATCTTTATTTTGCAAAGATGTGCCTAAAACTGTGACCATTGGTCCTTCAAAAACCGGAATACCGCCATCTTGAAACATTTCTCCTTTTAATTCATTATTAAAGAAATAATTATCGGCAGTTCCTTCATTAATGTGAGCGGTTGGAATCATAATGTCCCCTTTTCCGCCTTGAAGAATTCCGGCTTTTCCCATAATAGAAACCGATTCAACATTCAATAATGTGTCTTTTTTATAGGGTTTTAATAATTCGTCTATGGTTTCATAAGCTTGCTCGCCAAAAGCATAATCCATTACAATTAAAACTGGCGCATTTTCGTCTGTTTTTACAGTTGGAAACGATGATTTTGACCAATTAATCTTAGCCGTATCAAAAATTTGCACATCAATATTAGTTCCAGAAGCAGCGTCTGGAAGCGAAATCATTCCGTGTTGTTTGGCAAATTCTGTGACCGTATCTCTAACCTCATTAGCTCCAGATTTGCTCAATTCTTCATAAATAAAGAAATCTGATTTGTCTTTGAACTTGGTTTTCAAAACCGTTGTAGCAAAAATAGAATTCATAACGCTGTGCATATTGGCACTAATTACGTGAATGGGTCTTTCTAAAAGTTGGTGTTTTTTTAATACTTCTTTAATGTTTGTTGCCCAAATCTCGCCGTGAATATGATGTCCTAATCGTTCTCTTAAAATTGGGCTAAAAGTAATGGTTCGTTTGTTGTCATCGGTTATTTCTTCGATAGCCAATTTTCCTAACCAATAGATTACATCCAAAAATCGATCTGGCGCAGCTTCGGAACCAAAGGAGTCGTAAATGTCCAAAACTTCAATAAAAGTTCTACCTAGAATGTTGGCAGCGTGCGAAACGGCTTTCTCTTTTTCTATTTGTGTAAGTTTCTTCTTTTGTAAAACGGCTAATTCTAATTTTTGCCAATCTCTAGAAACTTCGCCACCTTCGTCCAGCAAAACCCTATTTCTAATTTTATGCGATTCGATAAAAATAAAGGTCAAATGCGTCAAAATATCGTAGATGTCCGATCGTCCGCGTGTGATTTCGACATTCATTTGTTCTTCGTCAATTCTGTAGCAATTTCTTCTCCTCTTTGGCGGCACAATGGCTTGAAAATGTGATTTTGAATATCCTTCATCCGAAGTTAAATTGATAAATCGACATTCTTCTATTCCTGTAGGAAGACGCTCTATAACGTAGAGAAGTCCGTTCAATTCTACTTTTTCTTCGCCTATATTTCCATAGATTTCTGGTCGTAAAGCCAGTAAAGCTTCTCGTAAAGTGTCGCCAGATACTCCCATTGGTTTATAAAAGCCACGATTAAACAAATGGCGCATTGTAATATACATTTTTTCAATTGCCGCGGATGACTCTTGTGCTCTGGATCTCGATATGTTTTTGATTTCTTTCATTTTTTAATGTTTTGTAACCTACAAATGTATGCATTTACTAGATTAGTTGGATAAAATTAATGTAATCACTGGTTCGTTTATCATCATTTTGCCTGATGAATCAGTATTGTCTTGTTTTGTTTTTCTATTCCATTTTCCGCCAGAAAAAGTGTATAAAAAGTCCCTTTCAACATAATTATACAACACAAAAGGATAATATGTTTTTTGTATTTGTGCTGTTTTTGTGTTTAAATCTGTTACTGTTTTTTCAGTTTTGTTCTTTTCTATCATCAACTTTTCAAAACCAACAAAAAGTCCGATTTTTGGAAATTTTAAATTAAACATCGTTAAATCAAATCTATTTATTCTGGTCCCTTTTTTAACTGTGACAATATAATCTTTATCCAGCAATTCTTCACTAGGAAATCCATTGGAATCTACAGCATAAAAGTGAATTCTAATAATCGCATCTTCAATTCTACTATCGGTATAAATGGTGACCTGCTTTAAATATTTTGTTTTTTTATAGGAAGGCAAATATGGAAAAAACTTAGTGTCAATCTTCGGTCCGTTGTCAAATGCTTGATACATTTCGTTTTTGGCTTTCCCTATTTCAACTGTTTTGGTTCCAATGCTTTTTGAAATCACAACTTCATTCAATAAATAAGCTTCTGGATTCAAAATCACTTCCGCAGCTTGAGAAGCGTTAATGGTTTTCTTTTCGTACCCTAAAGTAGAAAAAATTAATGTCTTTCCATTAGATGCTGTATTGATAAAAAAGGTTCCGTTTTCCTCAGAAGTCGAGCCTACATTTTCATTCTCGACCCAAATATTTACATAAGGAATTGGTTTTCCGGTTAGGCCGTCTTTTACAACTCCATTAATTTGCGCCGTAACGGAGAACGTAATCAAAACTAGCAACAAAAAAAGCCTTTTCTCCATATTTGATTTATTAAAATAAAATCTACAAACGGTTTTAATCTTTTACACTTTCAAAAAATCGTATTAAACCTGTAATTGTTTGTTTAAAACTTTCGGATTTATTTTCTTTTATAGTAATAAACGGAGCAATTTTTTTTGCTCCTCCTACTTTTTGAAATTCGGGAAGTATTTTTTTCAACTCATCAGAAGCATTACAGTTGTCTGGAATTCTAAATTTTGACCTGTGTACGTAATTTTGATATTTAAAACTTGGATAAGCTTTGTTTACAGCTACAAAATCACCAATATACCACGATTCAAGTTCTCTGCAAATTATTCGAACTAATTTTGGGCAATTACCATTTTGGTCACAAATATTTATCAATTTTTGTTTGAGAACTTTACAATCCGAACTGTCTTGGTCTTGCATAATTACCACTCCGACCGCTTCGTGATTCCAATTACTTAAAAATTTTACTTTTGAAGGTATGTTTTTCTGTAAATCATTTTTTCCTTCAAAACTTCTAATAAAGTAATTCTCGTTCAAAATCCAATGGTTATCAAGAACATTTGGCAACAAAATTATTAAGAATTCCTTCATTGACGGTTCTTCTACTAATATTTCTATTCTCGCCATAAACTAATTTTTAGGTCCACTACCAATAAAATAGCCTTGCTTCCATAAATATCCTAATTTATCACCATCATTAAATAAACTAGATATTGCTTCATCATCTGAGGCTCTTTTTATACTTGTAAAACCCTTATCTTTATTCAACCAAAATAGTTCGTCTAATTCTAAAGCGTTTACAAAATCTGGTGAGTGCGATGATATAAACACTTGTCCGCCTCTATTAGCATAATCTCTAAATTCCTCTGCTAATTCAACCAAAAGTTCAGGATGTAAGTAATTCTCTGGTTCTTCTATACATAACAAAGGGTGTGGTTTTGGATCATTAAGCAAAACCAGATAAGCAAACATTTTAATGGTTCCATCTGACACAAATCGAGAAATAAAAGGGTCTTTAAAACTACCATCGCTAAATTGCAAAACAATTCGACCATCTATTGTTTCTGTCGCTTCAACCTTATCAATGCCTGGAACCCTCTCTTTCATTTTATCTAAAATCTTTTGAAAAGTCCCTGGATAGTTCTCATATATATATTTAGTTACTTGAGCTAAATTATCTCCCGAAGTTGATAAGTGCTCACTCAAACCAGTATCTTCAATATTTTGAGCTGCTTGAATTTGAAAATTAGAAACATACCAATTTTCTAATAATCTTCTAAACGAACTAATAGCATTAAATTTTTGAAATTGACCCAATCCTTTTATTGCCAAAATATCTGGACTATCTAAAGTTTGTTCTTCTCTTAACTCCTTAAATTCTTGTTTAGCGCTTTCAAATTCACTCTCATTTACAATAGCATTTCCTTTTCCGTAAGTAAATTCTAAAAATCGATAGGGTCTTCCTCTATTTCCTCTTCTATAACTTAGTACTTCTTTAGAAACTACAGGCATATTTGTTTCGCCTAAACAAACAGAAAGTTCGTAAGTAATTAGAGGTTGCTTTTTGCCTTCAACATCGGGATTTCTGAACTTGATTTCAATTTCTATATCTCCAACACCATTCCTTGAATAAACTTCTTTATAACCACCTCTTTTATTTAGAGCTGTTTTTACATTACTTTTAAGTGCATCACTCAAAAAACCGAAAACTTCAAAAAGTGTAGATTTTCCAGCTCCATTTGCTCCTAAAAAGACACACATATTTGGTAAGTCTCTTATTTCGGTGTCTTGATAAACTTTAAAATTTTTAATTCGTATTTTCTCGATTTTCATTTTTTTAGAACTTTTTATAAAAGTAATATTTGTTGTTTACAAAGATGTATTATTTTTAAGCTATTATCATTACAGGTAATTTTTCCACAATTTTTCTATCATTACTCAACCTAGGAATTTTGTTTTGTCCGCCCAGTTTTCCAATGGATTTCATATAGTCCTGAAAACCATTTTTTACCACTTTTGTGATAACCACTTTTCGCAAAACTTTGCCCACAATCAAATCGTCGTAGTAAATGTTTTGCTTGCGCATTGCATTGTCCAAAGCTTCCGCAAAAGTAGCTGGATTTTCAGGTTCGTTTTCAAATTCGATAAACCATTCGTGATACGGCAAACCTTCATTTGGCGTAATTTGAGGCGCAACGGTAAATTCGTTGATGCGAATTTCAGTTCCGATAATCGCTTCTTGCAAAGCACTTTCGACTTCTTTTCCAATCACGTGTTCGCCAAAAGCCGAAATATAATGCTTGATTCGTCCTGAAACGATAACTCGATAGGGTTTCAAACTCGTAAACTGGACTGTGTCGCCAATGTTGTAGCCCCAAAGTCCGGCATTGGTAGAAATTATCAAAACATAATTCACGTCCAATTCGACTTCGCCAATGGTGTGCCTTTTTGGATTTTCGGTATAAAACTCGTCGCTTTTGATAAATTCGTAGAAAATTCCCGAATTCAATAGCAACAACAT
>CAMCTL010000040.1 GCA_945878515.1 Flavobacterium psychrophilum
ATTTTTCAATTATTAGATTGAAAATGGTGTCTTTTTTTGAAAGATGGTTGATGGCTTCTTGCATATTAAAAATAAAACCCAAAAGAGATCTTTGTTGCAAATTTTGTAGCTTCGGGCATATTCAGATAATTGCCTCTCCATGAAAAATCTACTCGAAAGAATTTGAAAATATTTCCTATACCAGCGCTATATTCCCAATATACTTTTTCGGGTGCATTGTAGGTTAATCCAGAGGCGTTTATATTGCGGTTTTCGTTGGAAACGGTACCATAAACAGATCTTACGCCGATATTTTCGCGCCAATTGAGTTTTCGCATAAAAGGAATTCTAGCAAAAAAGCGTCCGTGGAAATCGTGATCCCATTTTAGTGTTACATATTGGTCGGCTACAAATTCATAAAATTTGAGATTATTGAAGGTGTTCGGAATATTAAAAAGCGATTGGTTTCCGGGGACAACACTCATCAAGCCGAGTGGAATAAACCCGAATGTTTTTCCCATTTCTACAGTAATATTGGTTCGTCCTAAAGGGCCAATCACAATGGGTTGTTTGTAGTATAATTGAAGTTTTTTATAGTTAAAATCACTCAAAAATAAATCTTTGAATCCTTGACTGTAAGTCAATAATAATTTTGTGAAAGGACTATCGGCATTGAATCTTTCGACCCCAAAAGCTATTGGAACTCTTTTTGGGGTATAGTCGACTTGAAAATTGATTTCGGATTGTTTTACTTGCTCTTTTATTGTGGTTTGCGATAAATCAGTATAATAGGCTAAACTAAATTGTGGTGATGCCGATTGCAAGGTGCGATAGGACAAACCAGTTGAAAAAGTCAGGTTTTTTATAGGTTCTATTTCCACTTGAACATTGCTCAAATTAACATTTGTCAGGTTATTGTTGGCTCCAAAAGTGAGTAATCCTGCCGAAGCATTATTCCGACCCGCAATATCGTTGGTCGTAGTGAGAGCAGCTCCAATTTGCTCGATGTCTCGCCGATTTCCTGCCGCAATAATCAAACGGTTTTTAGGCTCAACAATCCATTTTCCGGTTATTCCATATTTGAATTTTTCATCTTTAAAACCGTATGCAATGTAAGCCTGTAAACGCCAAGGATCGTTTTGGCCAAAAAAGGTCCGTGCTCCAGCTCTTAATCTTAATCCTTCGACTGCATTTTGGCCAATTATAGAATAAATAGAACCGAAATCGAAACTTCCTGAGTTCAGAAAACCGCTATCAATGATTTCGACTAGACTATACAATTGCTTGAATTTTTTTACACTTTGCAGCGTGTCAAGCATTTTGTAAACCCCTTTTTCGTCCTTGGAAAGGTTTTCAAATCGGTTTTCTTCCCAATATGCTTCAGATTTATTGTACACTTCTTTGTCTAAAAAATTGACTTCGTCTCTATAAAATTTCTCTGGTTTTTCTATATTGAACTGATGATTTCGGAACAAGGAAGTTCGCTTTCCGTAAACACCTTTGGATTTTTCTTTTTTGTTTAAAGCAAAATCGGTCATCATATAATCTTTGGTCATCAAGAAGATGGAATCATTCATCACTTCAAATTCCTGTTCGATATAAATGTCTTTTACCCAGTTGATATTAGCACTTCTGGTGGCGGCCATATTTATTTTTTTTATGGCAAAAGTGGTATCGCTCACCCAAAAATCGCCTTTAAAAGTCAATTCGTTTTTGCGTCTTGGATAGAAAATAATGTTATAGCACTTTTTGTTATCTATAAAAGCACTGTCTTTCAGGATGTAATTATAAACATCAATTCCTGTTTTAGATAATGGACTGGTAAAACTTTTGTCGAAAAATGTAATATGATTGTCATAAATGTCAAAATCGTTGTATAAATCTTTTACAAAAGCTAAGATTTGTTGGTTTCCGTTAAATCCCGAAGTTTTGTTGGCTTTCGCTTTTGTCTTTACTTTCTTTAATTTGTTGTCGCCATAAACATCCGAAAGCGCTTCATTTATAAAAATCGGCAAATAGGTTTTTCCTGTAATGTTAGAGGTGTCAACTTGTTTGAAAATAAATTCCATTCCTTTGAATAATTTACTTTTCATATAAGCGCTATCAATAGAATTCATATCGAATTCTATTTTTTCGTACTTTTCCATTTGGTATTGATCAAATAAATATAAGCCATTTTTGCGTCTTCTTTCCCAAATTTTTCTAAGAATAGCTAATGCTGGATTGTCTTTTTTAGAAGTTTTTCCTCTATAGATTACAACTTCATCCAAAGTTTCAACTTCTTGTAATTGAATCTTGAAATTGTAATTAATTGTTTTATCTAAATTAATTTCTCTATCAGAATAGCCTACTGAACCAGCAATGATGGCAGTATAATTTTTTGGGGATTCTAAATAAAACACACCATCTTCGCTTGAGACGACGCCTGCGCTTGAGTTTTTGAAGGCGATATTGGCAAAGGGCACTGGCTTTCCTTGCTTATCTATAACCAGACCGCTCACTTTTGTTTGCGATAAAACACTAGTTGAAAAAGCAACTATAAAAAGAAAATAATTGAAAAATTTATTTATCATGATAAAAAAAAACTTCATCAAATTTAGATTCTGATGAAGTTTCAAATTTAGTTGATTTCTGAGATTGGTTTTTTTAAGGTACTAATATTCAGAAAAAAAAACAGTTTATCTATTCATTACTTTTTTAACCGCTTTGACAACATCATCAGCATTTGGCAACCATTCTTTTAGTAAAACTGGCGAATATGGTGCTGGTGTATCTGCTGTTGTAATGCGTTGAATTGGTGCATCAAGAAAATCGAAAGCTTGTTCTTGAACCATATAAGTGATTTCAGACGAAACACTGGCAAATGGCCAAGCTTCTTCAAGAATTACCAATCTATTTGTTTTTTTAACAGATGTTAATATGGCAGCGTTATCCATTGGTCGAACCGTTCTCAAATCGATAATTTCGCAAGAAATTCCGTCTTTCGCCAATTCATCGGCAGCGATATAGGCTTCTTTAATGATTTTTCCAAAAGAAACTATAGTTACATCTGTACCTTCTCTTTTGATATCAGCAACACCAATTGGAATGGTATATTCGCCATCAGGAACTTCACCTTTGTCTCCATACATTTGCTCTGATTCCATAAAAATAACAGGATCATCATCACGAATAGCCGATTTTAAAAGTCCTTTAGCATCATATACATTAGATGGAACGACTACTTTAAGACCTGGAGTATTAGCAAACCAATTTTCCAAAGCTTGTGAGTGTGTAGCTCCAAGTTGTCCCGCAGAAGCTGTTGGTCCACGAAAAACTATTGGAACATTAAATTGTCCACCTGTCATTTGACGTATTTTTGCGGCATTATTGATAATTTGGTCAATTCCCACCAAGCAAAAATTGAAAGTCATATATTCAACAATGGGTCTGCAACCGTTCATCGCAGAACCTACTGCGATTCCAGTAAATCCAAGTTCAGCGATAGGAGTGTCAATAACTCTTTTTTCTCCGAATTCGGCTAGCATTCCTTTTGAGGCTTTATAAGCTCCATTGTACTCAGCAACTTCTTCACCCATCAAGTAAATAGACTCATCACGGCGCATTTCTTCACTCATTGCTTCGCAAATTGCCTCTCTAAACTGTATCGTTCTCATAATATATAGTGTGTATAATTTTAGAAAAGCAAAAATAAATATTTTATACCACTTAAAAGCATAAAATAAGTTTAAAATAGTTAATCCATAAGACTAAAAAGTTTGTTTTTATTATTTTTATATAAATAGGTTAACGAAATCGATATATTTCTTTAAAAAAAATATTATGCACGCATAGTACTTTATTCGAATTAATATTATAATTTTGTGCAAGAATTTTAGAAATTAAAAATTTAATTATGAAAATATTAGTTTGCATCAGTCACGTTCCTGATACTACTTCGAAAATTAATTTTACCAATGACGACTCTCAATTTGACACTAATGGTGTTCAGTTTGTGATCAATCCTAACGATGAATTTGGATTGACTCGTGCCATTTGGTTTCAAGAACAGCAAGGTGCAGTAATTACAGTTGCGAATGTTGGTGGACCAGAAACTGAACCAACACTACGAAAAGCATTGGCCATTGGAGCGAACGATGCGATAAGAGTAAACGCAAATCCTACTGATAGTTTTTTTGTAGCCAAACAACTTGCCGAGGTTATAAAAAATGGTGGCTATGATATTATTATTGCTGGTAAAGAATCTTTAGATTATAATGGTGGAATGGTTCCAGGTATGATTGCTGGAATTTTAGGATATAATTTTGTAAATTCTTGTACCAATTTAGTTGTTGAGGGCACAAATGTAAAAGCCATTCGCGAAATAGATGGAGGAAAAGAAACTTTAACAACCACTTTACCTGTAATTATTGGCGGACAGAAGGGATTGGTCGAAGAAAAAGATTTGCGTATTCCAAATATGAGAGGAATTATGACAGCAAGAACAAAATCCTTAACGGTTGTAGAGCCAGTAGAAGCTGCGGTAAATACAAAAGCCGTAAAATTCGAAAAGCCAGCTCCAAAATCGGCTGTAAAATTAATTTCAGCCGACAATATAGACGAATTGATCAATTTGTTACACAACGAAGCCAAGGTGATTTAAGAGTGTAGATTTTAGATTTTAGATTGCAGATTGCAGTATGAAAATCTAAAAATTCATCTTACTTCAAAAATCCAAAATCGTTAATTTGAAATACAATATAAATCAAGTTTTTAGTTTCCAGTCCCTCTTGCTATCTGGGCTGCAATCTAAAATCTGCAATCTAAAATAATCATGTCAATATTAATATACGCAGAATCCGAAGAAGGAAGAATTAAAAAAGTAGCTTTCGAGTTGGCTTCTTATGCCAGAAAAGTGGCAGATACTTTAGGAACAACCGTTACGGCTTTAACCATAAACGCGGGCGATGTTTCAGAATTGTCAAAATATGGTATCGATAAAGTCTTGAAAGTATCCAATGATAAATTGTCTGGTTTTTCAGCAAAAGCTTACGCCGATGTTATTCAACAAGCAGCTCGAAACGAAGATGCAAAAATTGTAGTTTTATCATCAACTACCGACAGTATTTATCTTGGTCCTTATGTTGCAGTTTCGCTAGAAGCTGGTTTTGCTTCAAATGTAGTGGGTTTGCCTTTAAATACGTCGCCTTTTCAAGTTCGGCGAAGTGCGTTTTCGAACAAAGCTTTCAATATTACCGAAATTAGCAGTGATGTAAAAATCATTGGCTTGGCCAAAAATTCTTATGGAATTTTCGAAAACGCGTCTAATTTGTCTGAGGAAGATTTTAATCCAGCCATTTCTGACAATGATTTTGGTATAAAAGTAGCATCAGTAGAGAAAGGTTCAGGAAAAGTATCCATTGCCGATGCTGATATTGTGGTTTCAGCAGGTCGTGGATTGAAAGGCCCTGAAAATTGGGGAATGATTGAAGAATTAGCCGACGTTTTGGGTGCAGCAACGGCTTGTTCAAAGCCAGTTTCTGATTTAGACTGGAGACCTCATTCAGAGCACGTTGGCCAAACTGGAAAACCTGTTGCCGCAAATTTATATATTGCCGTAGGAATTTCGGGAGCTATTCAGCATATTGCTGGAATTAATTCGTCTAAAGTAAAAGTGGTTATCAATACCGATCCAGAAGCTCCATTTTTTAAAGTTGCGGATTATGGAATTATAGGAGATGCATTTGATGTAATTCCTAAATTAATTGATAAACTAAAACTTTTTAAACAACAGCATTAAAAATTTTAGAATTCTAACTCCAAAACAGCTGCCTAAAATAAGATAATCGTATCTTTGTTTTAGGTAGCTTTTTAGTTCAACATTTTTTGATTAAAATTGCATACTATTTTATTTTAGCATGGAGTGATTTAAACTTTTTGAATTCTAGCGAAAATTTAGGATTTTGCAGCCAATTGAAGTCTTTTTTAAGTTGCATAGCGGGGCTTTGGAACTACAAAAAGACGAAAAGTAGATGCAAAGAATAAATTTTTTAGTAAATGGAAAAAGTTTAAACATTTCAATATCATTTTATAAACAAGCCAAGGTGCTTTTTCTCTTAAATATGAGTTTAGTCAAATTATCAATTAAAGGAATATCTTACAGTCAAACTCAAAATGGAGCTTATGCTTTGATCCTGAATGAAATCGATGGCGACAGAAAATTGCCAATTGTTATAGGGGCTTTCGAAGCACAATCAATAGCAATCGCGTTAGAAAAGGAAATAAAACCGCCTCGTCCATTGACTCACGACTTATTTAAAAATTTTGCAGACCGCTTTGATATCGTAATCAAACAAGTTATAATTCATAAGTTAGTTGACGGCGTTTTTTACTCCAGTATTATTTGCGAAAGAGATAAAATCGAAGAAATTATTGATGCCAGAACTTCAGATGCAATAGCTTTGGCATTGCGATTTAGCGCTCCTATTTTTACCTATAAGAACATATTAGATAAAGCTGGAATTTTCTTAAAGTCAAATCCATTGAATCCCGAAAAAGATGCTCAAGAAATAGACGATGTGCTCTCAAATCCTGAAACTTTTAAACAAAATGAAGAAAGCAATAAATCTGGATCAACTTATACAAATCATACTTTGGAACAATTGAACGATCTTTTGGAACAGGCTGTTGAACACGAAGATTATGAAAAAGCTGCCAAAATTAGAGATGAGATTTCAAAAAGATAGTTTTTCAGGTTGCAGATTTCAAGTTGCAGATTCCAGATTTCAGGTGACAGACGCTGGTTGCAGATAAAAAAACTAATAAATTTTGATAAACGAAAGCTAGGGTTTGAAGTTCTAAAACTGGTAAACTTTAATCTTTTAAACTTTAAACTTTTAAACCAATAATGAAACAATACATAGATTTAGTTAAACACGTTTTAGAAAACGGAAATCAAAAAGGAGATCGAACTGGAACTGGAACAAAAAGCGTTTTTGGTTATCAAATGCGTTTTGATTTAGCCGAAGGTTTCCCGATGGTGACTACCAAAAAGTTACATCTACCGTCAATCATTCATGAATTGCTTTGGTTTCTTAAAGGTGATACCAATATTAAATATCTTCAGGACAACAATGTAAAAATTTGGAATGCTTGGGCTGATAAAAATGGTGATTTAGGGCCGGTTTATGGTCATCAATGGCGGAATTGGAATAGTGAAGAAATAGATCAAATCTCAGACCTAATCAAAGAACTCAAAACCAATCCCAATAGCCGACGATTGTTAGTTTCGGCTTGGAATCCTAGTGTTTTGCCGGATACAAAAAAGTCATTTGCAGAAAATGTCGCCAAGAATAAAGCCGCTTTGCCGCCTTGTCATGCTTTCTTCCAATTCTATGTATCCGAAGGAAAATTGTCGTGCCAATTGTATCAACGAAGCGCCGACATTTTTCTAGGTGTTCCTTTTAATATTGCATCTTATGCTTTGCTGACCATGATGATTGCACAAGTTTGCGATTTGCAAGTAGGGGAGTTCATTCACACCTTTGGCGATGCACATATTTATAACAACCATTTTGAGCAACTTGAATTGCAGTTGTCACGAAAACCAAAAGCATTGCCAAAAATGATTTTGAATCCCGCTATAAAAAACATTTTCGAATTTACTTATGACGATTTCACATTAGAAAATTACGATCCTCACGAAGCTATAAAAGGAAGTGTTGCCGTATAATGTTACAATGCAGTTAATTATATAGACAAAAAATCCGCTTTTCAGCGGATTTTTCGTTAATACTTATACTGTCACAACACTATTTTCAGTTCCTGCAAATTCATTCCAAATATAAGAATCTGCTTCGGCATCGTTCAAATAAACGCTATCTACAAAATATTTAAATTCATAAGAAGCATCTATCGGTAAATCTAAAACACCTTTAAAAGTACCGTTTTTCAATTTTGATAATTCGCCTTCAGCTGGATTCCAGTTGTTAAAATCTCCAACAACTGATGCTGTACTTGCCTCTTTAGCCTCAACGGTAAATGTAACTTTACAAACCGGTTTAGTTTTTATAAATTGTTTCTTGATTGACATAACTGTTTAATTTTAAGAATTATGGGGCAAATGTAATATAGAAATTTGAGCTTTCAATATCTGTAATGAAGTTTTGTGAGTTTGTCACAAAAAATCACAAAAATAAAATACATTCATAATTTTATGTTAAAAATAAATATAAATTCAAAATCAGAAAACGTTTTCTATTTTTTTTTAAATTGTTCTAAAATGATTGGAAATGCAAAATTATTTTTATCTTTATAATCTAAATCGTGCATTATGGAAAGAGAAAAACACGAACAGTACGAATACGCTAGAAACAGATTATAGCAAAGAAAAGGACTTTTTTTTCATTTTGTCTTATTGATTTTAGGAAGTTTATTTATGTAGATTGCCAAACATTTTCAAATTTTTAGAATAATTGTAAATTGCACTTTATGGGTAATTACATTTTGGTTTTTCTTTTTTCTTTTACATTTTATTAAAGTAATTATAACCGATAGACTCATGAATAAAAACTAGGAACGAGACAAAATAGATAAACTGGTTATAAAACAACAACAAAAAGTAGAACAATTACAAACCCAATAGAAGAAAAATCTACTAAAAACCATCAATAACTTATGATTATTTTGATTGCGGCTGTTGCCGAAAATAATGCACTAGGAAAGAACAATGATTTGCTTTGGCATTTGCCAAAAGATTTCAAAAGATTTAAGGAAATTACTTCTGGGCATACTATAATTATGGGAAGAAAAACTTTTGAAAGTTTCCCAAAACCACTTCCAAACCGAACCCATATCATTATAACGCGACAAAAAGATTACAAAAGAGAAGGTTGTATTGTGGTTAAAGATTTGGAAAATGCCTTGGCACTTTGTCCAATGACCGACGATGTATTTGTTATTGGTGGTGGCGAAATTTATGCACAATCCATTCATTTAGCGGATCAACTTGACATTACAAAAGTGCATTATTCTTTTGATGCCGATGTTTATTTTCCTGAAATTGACCTAGATATTTGGGAATTAATTTCTGAGGTTTTTATTCCTAAAGACGAAAAACACCTTTATGATTTCAGTTTTCAAACATTCGTTCGAAAAAAATAGAGTTATTATCCAAAAATCTAGTTTACCTTTGGCACAAATTTTAAAGAATGTCAAAAAACGTAACACCTTATAAAGATTCTACCTTAAGCAAAAAAGATCAAGTCGCCTCAATGTTTGACACAATATCGGGCAATTATGATAATCTCAATCGAGTCATTTCTTTTGGAATTGATGTAAAATGGCGTCAGAAAGTTTTGCAAATGGTAGCTGAAACCCATCCAAAAAACATTCTTGATATTGCTACAGGCACCGGAGATTTAGCCATTTTGATGGCAAAAACTGAGGCTGAAAATATTATAGGATTAGATATTTCAATTGGAATGTTGGAAGTCGGGAAGCAAAAAATTCTACTTAAGAACTTGGACAAAAGAATAGAAATGGTTTTGGGAGATTCTGAAAATATGCCATTTCAGGACAACTATTTTGATGCCATTACAGTAGCTTTTGGGGTTAGAAATTTTGAAAATTTAGAAAAAGGTTTAACTGAAATTTTAAGGGTTTTAAAACCTAACGGCATTTTTGTTATACTCGAAACGTCTATTCCAGAGAAAACTCCATACAAGCAAGGCTATAATTTTTATAGTAAAAATATTCTGCCAATTATTGGAAAATTGTTTTCAAAAGATAATGCGGCTTATGGTTATTTATCCGAATCGGCGGCAGCTTTCCCTTATGGAGAAGCTTTGAACAATATTTTGAAAAAAATTGGGTTTATAGATGTAATTGCAATGCCGCAAACTTTTGGTGTAGCAACAATTTATTCAGCTTCTAAAAAATAATATGAGAAAAATATTTATTCTAATAATACTGATTATTTCATGTACCGCATCCGCCCAAGAACCAAATCGGTTGTTTGGCAAAGATCCAATTATCAATTTAGAAAATTTTCAGCAGCAACGATTGTATTTCGGTTTTTATCTGGGTTTTAATTCTTACGATTTCAAAATAGATTATAAAACTGTTGACGAGGACATTCAAGTACAAAAAAGTACCGGATTTAATGTTGGTCTTGTCGGAGATTTGCGATTTCACGAGCACGTTAGTCTTCGGTTTGAACCGGGTTTATATGTAACAAAAAGAGATTTAAGTTATCCTTCAAGTTATTTTTTGACAACACCAACCAAATCAGATTTACTTAGAGAAGTTAACAGTACTTATCTTCATTTTCCTTTATTGCTCAAGTTTTCGTCCCTTAGAACTGGTAATGTCCGACCTTATTTATTGGGTGGTGTTTCTACAACACTAAACCTTTCTAGCAATGCAAAATCGATAGACGACAATTCCGTTCAGCGTTTTAGAGTAAAATCTTCAACTGCTAATTATGAGTTGGGTTTTGGTATTGATATTTTTTCGGAATATTTTATATTTTCGCCTTCTATAAGAGGGGTTTTTGGAATGAAAGATGAATTAATTCGCGATGAAAATCCCGACAGTCCTTGGACTGGCAATATTGAATCATTAAAATCTAGGGCTGTTTTTATAAATTTTACTTTCCATTAAAAAGTAGTATTCAGTTTTTAGTTAGCAGTTTACAGAAAATAGAGCTTCTAAAAAAATATATTAAGACAATCTTTTAAACTCGCTTAAAACAATCGCCGTCGCGGTAGCCACATTCAAACTTTCGGTTTTTTGAAGCTTGCCAAAACGTGGAATACTGAGTCTGTTTTTTGTTAATTTTTCTATTTCTGTCGAAATTCCGTTGGCTTCATTGCCCATTATGATAATTCCTTCCAGAGGTAAATTAGCTTTGTAAATATTATCTCCATCCATAAAAGTCCCAAAAATGGGTAATTGAGTTTGTTTGATAAAAGCTTCCAAATCAGTGTAATTTACTTTAACTCTTGCTAGAGAACCCATTGTAGCTTGGACTACCTTTGGATTGTAAATATCAACAGTTTCTTTAGAGCAAACAATTTGATTGATACCAAACCAGTCACACAATCTTAAAATAGTACCTAAGTTGCCTGGGTCGCGAACAGAATCGAGTGCGAGAATTAATCCAGATTCGGTAGTTTTTATCTCGCTTGGGATTTTAAATACTGCCAAACAAGTATTTGGAGTGGCCAATGCAGTGATTTTTTTTAACTCGTTTTCATTGATGATTACTTTTTTGTCAAAAGGAACTTCATCAAAATCATTTTGAGTGGTATATAAATGAACCAATTCAAAATTAGATTCCAATAATTCTTGAATGCCTTTTATACCTTCAGCAAAAAACATTTGGCACGAAAATCGATATTTCTTTTGTTGCAAACTCGTTATTAGCTTTATTTGGTTTTTACTAAGCATAAAATAATGTACTTTTGAATAAATATCTCTTAACACTTGAAAAAGATTAGCACAAAAATAGCAACATTTATTGTAATTGGAATAATTATCTCGGCTTGTAATGCTGAAAAACGAGTTCCAAACGGCAAACAACGGCTCACAAAAAATGAAATAGTTGTGAATGGAAAAATTTCAAAGAGCGAAGATATTAGCAATCAATTATATCAAAAACCCAATTCGACTTTTCTGGGATTCAAATTGCGATTGACTTTGTTCAATTGGGCTACGCCAAATCCAGATTCTGTTTACCAATCTAAATTTAAAAATCATCCAAAGAAATATGAACGAATGTCAAAATTGTTATCGGCCAAACAAGTTGATCGTTTAGGCCAATCTTTTTTGAATCATGGAATTGATAATTTCTTAAAAAAAACTGGTGAACCTCCAGTTATTGTGGACACAGCAAAAACAATTAAATCCATTTCGAAGATAAAATATTATTATTTTAACAAAGGATTTTTTGATGTAAAAGCTAATTTCAAATTAGATAGTATCAGTTTAAAAAAGGCGAAAATAAAATACACAATTACAACTAATACTCCTTTTTTAATAGATACACTAACCACTACAATCAAAACTCCTGCATTGGATTCATTATACAAAACTAGAATGTCAAATTCTTTTTTAAAATCTGGAAAACAATACGAAACTAAAGATTTTGAGGATGAAAAAGAACGAATTACGACCCATTTTAGGAATCAAGGAGTGTATCATTTTCAGCCGAATTATGTTACTTTCGATTTAGACACCCTAAATAATAACAAGAAAGTAAATGTCAATTTGTTGATTAATAACTATTCTTATCAAGACAAGGATTCCACCAGAACGGTGCCTTTCAAGGTATTTAAAATCAGCGACGTGAATATTTATACTGATTATTCCGCTACTGATAAAAGTAATGTTTTTGCAGATAGCATCACCTATAATAATTTCAATTTATTCAGTCACAAAAAGTTAAAGTACAAACCTAAAGCCATAACTGATGCAGTTTTTATAACAAAAGGTAGTTTATTTGCCGATTTAAGAACTGTTCTAACTACCAGATATTTGAGCAACTTGAAAATCTTTAACTATCCAACCATAATTTATGAAGTGGACCCAAGAGATTCGACCGCTCAGTCGCTTATCGCTAAAGTGTATTTATCACCAAGAAAGAAATACAATTTCGGATCTACTTTTGACGCAACACATTCAAATATTCAGACCTTTGGTGTTGCTGGAAGTATTTCCACAACCATTCGAAATGTGTTTAATGGAGCGGAAACAGTAGAACTTTCAGCTAGAGGAAACGCTGGTTCATCGAGGGCTTTGGCTACTCCAGCTAGTAATTTCTTTAATGTATTTGAATATGGCGTCGATCTAAAATTGAATATTCCACGAATTTGGTTTCCATTTGCAACCGAAAAAATAATTCCAAAGAGTATGATTCCTTCTACGCTGGTTGCTGTAGGTTTGTCAAATCAAATAAATATTGGACTTGATAAACAAAATGTTACAGGTGTCTTAGCTTATAATTGGAATCCAAAAAGGTTTAATACCGCACGATTTGACTTGTTCAATATTCAATATGTTCGAAATTTAAATCCTGAAAATTATTTCAATGTGTATAGGTCTTCTTATGCTGAATTGAACAACCTCGCAAAAACCTACAACACCAATGTAGATTATGTAAATGCAGACGGCAATTTGAAAATCGAAGATGGAACAGCTGGTTTTACAAAAGATGTTTTGAATCGTGTTACAGCGCTTCCAACTATAGATTACGTTGCAGTAAGTAGTATTGATGAGCGAAAAAGAAGGCTTAGTGAAGACAATTTCATACTTTCAACAAGTTATTCTTTTTCTAAAACTACAAAAACAGACCTAAAAGACAATACTTTCTATCAATTTAGAACCAAAATCGAATCGGCTGGGTCAATTTTGACTTTATTTTCAAATGTGTCCAGTTTGCCAAAAACCCAAAATGGGACCTATAAAATATTTAATTTAGAATATTCTGAATATATAAAAAGCGAATTTGATTATGTTAAATATTGGGATTTTTCTAGAGAGAAAGTCCTAGCATTTCGATCTTTTTTTGGAATTGCTATTCCTTACGGCAATTCCAACAATATTCCCTTTTCGAGAAGTTATTTTGCTGGAGGTTCAAATGATAATCGAGCTTGGGAGCCTTATCGCCTAGGACCAGGACGAACAGGAGCGGTAAATGATTTCAACGAAGCCAATATGAAGATTGCTTTAAGTGCCGAGTTTAGATTTAAAATTGCCGGTAGTATAAAAGGAGCTTTTTTTGCGGATGCGGGTAATATTTGGAATGTATTAGACAATATTACGGACGATAGTGCAACCTTCGATGGTTTTCAAGATTTAAAAGAAATGGCATTAGGAACTGGCTTTGGTCTTAGATATGATTTGGATTTTTTTGTAGTTCGATTCGATTTGGGCTTCAAAACTTTCAATCCAGCAAACGAAATCAATCAACGATGGTTTAAAGACTACAATTTGTCAAGTTCAGTTTTTAATTTTGGGATAAATTATCCTTTCTAATGCTAATTAATTCCTACTTTTGCAATTCGATAATTAATTTTTAACTATTTAAATAATTTAAAATGGCACACAATATCAAACCAGGCGTGGCTACAGGAGATCAAGTTCAAGAAATTTTTAACTATGCAAAAGAAAAAGGTTTTGCTTTACCGGCTGTAAACGTTATTGGTTCAAGCACAATTAACGGAGTTTTAGAAACTGCTGCAAAATTGAATGCACCTGTTATTATTCAATTTTCGAACGGTGGAGCTCAGTTTAATGCAGGAAAAGGACTTTCTAATGTAGGTGAAAAAGCCGCAATTGCAGGAGGAATAGCTGGAGCAAAACACATTCACACTTTAGCGGAAGCTTATGGAGCAACTGTAATTTTACACACAGACCATTGTGCAAAAAAATTATTGCCTTGGATTGATGGTTTATTGGATGCGTCTGAAAAACATTTTGCTGAAACTGGTAAACCACTTTATAGCTCGCACATGATAGATTTATCGGAAGAGCCTATTGAAGAAAACATCGAAATATGTAAAAAATATTTGGAAAGAATGAGCAAAATGGGAATGACATTGGAAATCGAACTTGGAATTACAGGCGGAGAAGAAGATGGCGTTGACAATTCAGATGTTGATAGTTCAAAATTATATACTCAGCCTTCGGAAGTTTCTTATGCATACGAAGAATTATTAAAAGTAAGCCCAAGATTTACAATTGCAGCTTCTTTTGGAAATGTTCATGGTGTTTACAAACCAGGAAATGTGAAATTGACTCCAAAAATCTTGAAAAACTCACAAGATTATGTACAACAAAAATTCAATACGGGTCATAATCCAGTAGATTTCGTTTTCCACGGTGGCTCAGGTTCTACTTTAGAAGAAATCAGAGAAGGTATTAGCTATGGTGTTATCAAAATGAACATCGATACTGACTTGCAATTTGCTTTCGCAGAAGGAATTCGTGATTTTATGGTTGACAATATTGATTATCTAAAAACTCAAATTGGAAACCCAACAGGTGCCGATGCTCCAAATAAAAAATACTACGATCCAAGAAAATGGTTGCGTGAAGGTGAAGTTACATTTACTGCAAGACTAGAACAAGCATTTGCAGATTTAAACAACGTTAACACACTATAATTTTAGATCTTAGATTTTAGATTTTAGATTCTCAAACGCAATCTGAAATCTGCAATCTGCAATCTGCAATCTGACATAAAAATGGCTTGGTTTAAAAGAACAGAAAAAGGAATTACTACGGCTACCGAGGACAAAATGGATGTTCCCAAAGGTCTTTGGTACAAATCGCCTACAGGAAAAGTAATTGATGCCGATGAATTGGCTCGAAACTTATATGTAAGTCCAGAAGACGGTTTTCATGTAAGAATAGGAAGTAAAGAATATTTTGAAATATTGTTTGACAACAATGAATTCATGGAATTAGATGCAAAAATGACTTCTAAAGATACTTTGAATTTTGTAGATACTAAGAAATATTCAGATCGATTGAAAGATACTATTTCCAAAACCAAATTGAATGATGCGGTTCGAACAGGAGTTGGAAAATCTAAAGGAAAAGATTTAGTAGTTTGTTGCATGGATTTTGCTTTTATTGGCGGTTCTATTGGAGGTGTTGTTGGCGAAAAAATAGCCCGCGGAATAGATCATTCTATTAAAAATAATATTCCATTTGTAATGATTTCAAAATCTGGCGGTGCACGAATGATGGAAGCGGCTTATTCATTGATGCAGTTGGCTAAAACTTCTGCAAAACTAGCACAATTAGCCGAAGCAAAAATTCCATATATTTCTTTGTGTACGGATCCAACAACAGGTGGTACAACAGCGTCCTACGCAATGCTTGGTGATATCAATATTTCAGAACCTGGCGCATTGATTGGTTTTGCTGGACCAAGAGTTGTAAAAGATACCACAGGAAAAGATTTGCCCGAAGGTTTTCAAACTGCTGAATTTGTTCTAGAACACGGATTTTTAGACTTTATTACGCCTAGAAAAGAGTTAAAAGACACAATCAACCTGTACATCGATTTAATTCAAAATATAGACGTTAGATAAGTCCTAATATTTATAAAGCAAAAGGCGCAAAACTTAAAAATTTTGCGCCTTTTTTTATGTATTGTTTATTGATCAGTTAATTCAATAAACCTAAAACAGCCCATTCAATTCAGCATCGATTTTATTGATGATCATTCCTAAATCTTCAGGGTTGTCTACAAAATTAATGTTGTCAACATCAATTATTAACAATTTTCCTTTAGTGTAGGTTTGAATCCACGCTTCGTAACGCTCGTTTAATCTATTCAGGTAATCTATAGAAATGGTGTTTTCGTATTCGCGACCTCGTTTGTGTATTTGCCCGACTAAATTGGGAATGGAACTTCTTAAATAGATGAGCATATCAGGAGCTTCTACCTTCGATTCCATTAATTCAAACAACGAAGAATAGTTCTGAAAATCACGATTGGTCATTAATCCCATAGCGTGAAGATTAGGAGCAAAAATGTGCGCATCTTCATAAATGGTTCTATCTTGAATTATTTTTTTGCCACTTTCTCGAATTTGCAACACCTGACGAAAACGACTATTTAGGAAATAAATTTGTAAATTAAATGACCAACGCTCCATTTGATGATAAAAATCATCCAAGTAAGGATTGTCAACAACGTCTTCGTAATGCGGTTCCCATTTAAAATGTTTCGCCAATAAACGGGTCAATGTCGTTTTTCCCGCTCCAATATTTCCTGCTATTGCTATGTGCATTATGGTATTGTGATTTTATAATTTGTGATTTCTTGGTTGGTAAAAATAGCTAAAATTTGGTCTTTGTAATAGAAATTATTAAATGATTTATCCACATTTTCAATTGTGTAAAAACTGCTCTTATTTTGATTTTGTAAAAACAGATTTCCGTTTTTCGCAAAGATAATTTCTTTACTCGATACTATTTCAATTTGGTCAAACGTGGGAGCTTTACCAATGGTTGTGATTTTTCCAAAGATATCAACAGCGTACCAATTTAAACTGTCATCAATCCAATAAAAGTTGTTAAAGTCCGATTGATAATGCTTTATAACACCATTAATAGGAGGAGCAACTGGTCGGAATTTGCCTTTTAAATAATCAAAAAGTCCTATTTGCTGCAACAAACTATTATAAAGCCAAAGACTATTTTGTCCTGCGACGCTACTAGCAACAGCAACAATTGGCGTTTCATTTTCAGAAAAATTTATTTTTTGGATTTCGTTTAATTGATTATCTAATAGTATAACAGTATTGAAATTTTCGTAAAACAGCATAATCTTCAATTGATTTTGAAAGTCAATTTTGGTGATTTTTCCTAATGAAACGTTTTTGTACTGCCAGATTTCTTGATTGTTTTTTTTATAAAAAACATTATTTTTAGTATAATAAAGATTTCCCATTCCATCAAAACCAACAAAAGTATCGGCGTCGATTTTTTGGTTCGAAACAAGTTGTGCTTTCAATGTTTGCTCTTGCGAATAGACAAAAACAAAAGACATTATTAAAAAAAGAAAAATTAATTTTTTATGCATATCGTTTTACTCAAACTTTGTGAATAGTGAACCTTTGACTCTACGGAAAGCTAAAATACAAAAAATAGAATGAAAGCACTTCTCTCAGTGGATAATCTAAAAACTAAAAAACCTGACTAATATTTTTAGTCAGGCTTAATATTCGATGTAAGTTCAGCATTTAAAGTCCAAAAGCGGCTTTCACTTTGTCTACAAAATCTAATTTCTCCCAAGTAAACAATTCCACTTCTACGGTCTTGGTTAATCCACCAGGAGCAGAAAAAGTTTTGGTTACTATTTCTGGTTTACGCCCCATGTGCCCGTAAGCTGCGGTTTCGCTATAAATTGGATTTCTTAATTTCAAACGTTGCTCTATAAAATAAGGACGCATATCAAAAATGGCTTCCACTTTTTTAGCAATTTCACCATTGGTCAAATTTACTTTCGAAGTTCCGTAAGTGTCAACAAAAATCCCCATAGGTTGTGCAACACCAATAGCATACGAAACCTGAACTAAAATCTCATCGGCAACACCAGCTGCAACAAGGTTTTTAGCAATATGACGCGTTGCATAAGCAGCACTTCTATCCACTTTACTCGGATCTTTTCCAGAGAAAGCGCCACCACCGTGAGCTCCTTTTCCGCCGTAGGTATCTACAATAATTTTTCTTCCTGTCAATCCTGTATCGCCGTGTGGACCACCAACTACAAATTTCCCTGTTGGGTTGATGTGATAGGTAATTTCGTCGTTAAACAAATGTGCGTATTGAGGATATTTAGCTTTAATTCTAGGAATCAAAATAGAAACCAAATCAGATTTAATTTTTGCTAACATTTCTGCTTCGGGACCGAAATCATCGTGTTGCGTCGAAATCACTATCGCATCTATTCGTTGTGGTTTGTTATCGTCAGAATATTCTAAAGTTACTTGCGATTTTGCATCAGGACGCAAATAGGTAATTTCAGCATTTTCTCTTCTAAGATTAGCCAATTCAATCAATAATGCGTGCGCAATATCCAAAGCGAGTGGCATATAGTTTTCTGTTTCATTGGTAGCGTAACCAAACATCATTCCTTGGTCGCCAGCGCCTTGCTCTTCTTTGCTTGCTCTGTCAACACCTTGATTAATATCGGCAGATTGCTCGTGAATTGCAGAAAGAACGCCACAAGAATTGGCTTCAAACATATATTCGCTTTTGGTATATCCGATTTTTTTGATGACATCTCGCGCAATATTTTGAACGTCTAAATAGGTGTTCGATTTTACTTCGCCAGCAAGAATAACTTGTCCCGTTGTAACTAAAGTTTCACAAGCTACTTTTGACTCAGGGTCAAATGCCAAGAAATTATCAATTAATGCGTCCGAAATTTGATCAGCTACTTTGTCTGGATGTCCTTCACTCACTGATTCTGACGTAAATAAATAAGCCATAATAAAATAATTTTAAGTTAAGCGAGGAAGAAAAAACAATTGCAGGGAATACTAAAGGAGAGTTTCTGCTTTAGCATTTTTTTAACGAGGTTGCAATCAGTTCAAATTTTTCCTCTAATATTTCGGATGCAAATGTATGAAACCAAATTGAATTCCAAATTAATCTTCACTTTTTTTTGATGTTAATTTAAATTTAAAAATTGGTTGGAGTTATTTCAATCTTTAAGGATTTGTTAACTTTTAAATCTTTTTTTGAAATTTATTTGGTTTTCTAAATAAAAGTTTAGACATTTGTAAAACAAAACGAAAGAAAATGAATTTTAATGTTTGCAATATTTCAAAGTCGATGCAGGAAAAATCCTGTGGGTAGTTTATTGCATAAATTTTAAATCTAAATTATATAGCAAAAGCCTCCCACAAAAAGGGAGGCTTTTTTTATAAATTACATTAATCACAAATTATTAATTTAATGAAAAATTTACAACAAAAACAAATGAACAAATGCAATGTCAAATCGATGATTTGCACAATGTCTATGGTATGTTTTTGTGTCAGTTGAATCCGAAAGTATAAGTTATAACAAAACTTAAAACCCTTTTGGATATTTTTCTAAAAGGGTTTTTTGTTTTTTAAGTCATAAAGCATAAAAAATTTCAAACACAAATAAATCTATAATCTAAAATTAAAACTATGAGCACACCAAAATTTGCCACAAACGCATTACACGCAGGACACGACGTTACCAAGACAGCTGGAACCAGAGCGGTGCCTATTTATCAAACCAGTTCTTATGTTTTCAATAACTCGGATCATGCGGCCAATTTATTTGGGCTTGCCGAAGCGGGATTTATATATACCCGATTAAATAATCCAACCAATGACATTCTTGAACAACGATTAGCAGCGCTCGAAGGCGGAATTGCCGCTGTTGTTACTGCATCAGGAACGGCTGCCATTGCCACTTCATTATTAGTTTTACTAAAAACAGGCGATCATATCGTGGCTTCCAATAGTTTATACGGCGGAACTTATAATTTATTGAGCGCCACTTTGCCAAGATTAGGAATCACAACCACGTTTGTAGATCCATCGGATGCAAGTAATTTTACCAAAGCCGCCAATGAAAATACCAAAGTATTCTTTGCAGAAAGTTTAGGGAATCCAAAATTAGACGTCTTGGATTTGAAAGCTATTGCTGCGGAAGCCAAAGCTTTTAAAGTTCCCTTTATTGTTGACAATACGGTTGCATCTCCGTATTTGTTAAACCCAATTGAGTACGGAGCCAATATTGTAATTCATTCTTTGACCAAATACATCGCAGGAAACGGAACTTCACTTGGGGGAGCTATAATCGATGCAGGAACATTTGATTGGAGTAGTGGTCGCTTTCCTGAGTTTACAGAACCAAATGCAGGTTATCATGGTCTTGTTTATCACGATGCGCTTGGAGCGGCAGCTTTTATTGCAAAAGTGCGTATCGAAGGTTTACGAGATTATGGCGCAGCTTTGAGCCCTTTCAACGCTTTTCAAATCATACAGGGATTAGAAACTTTGCAAGTTCGCGTCCAGAAGCATAGCCAAAACGGATTGGAATTGGCACAATGGTTAGAAAATCAAGACGAAGTAACTTGGGTCAATTATCCGGGTTTAAAGTCTAGTAAATATTACGATTTGGCAACACAATATTTACCTAAAGGACAAAACGGATTGCTAACTTTCGGACTTAAAGGTGGATTCGAAGCAGCCAAGAAAGTAGCCGACGAAACAAAGCTATTTTCGCTGTTGGCCAATATTGGAGATACCAAATCATTGATTATTCATCCAGCGAGCACCACGCATCAGCAGTTGTCAGACGCAGAGCAGGTCGCAACAGGAGTAACCAAAGATTTAATTAGACTCTCGGTCGGATTAGAAGACATCGAAGACTTAAAAGCCGATTTGAAAGCCGTGTTCGAAAATTTAAAAGTATAAAAACCAACATATTTGAACTTAGAAAAACTGAATTCAATATGTTTTAAAATAAAATGTATAACATCAAAAATAAGATATTATGAAAACTCTAAAATATTATTTAACCCTATTAACTCAGTTTTTCAAAAGTTTGAATAGCAAAACAAAAACCATAAACAAAGACAAAGATAGCTTTGAATTTATATATCCTAAATTTGGGGTGAATTTGAAACAAACTTCTGAAAAAGGAAAAGTTCAAAATTCTTTGTTTCATCAAATGTATTCTGAAGAAAACGAAACACTTTTTATCTAAAGTTAAGAAAATTTTTTGACTTGGAAGATGATTTGACAACTTTTTAAAAGTTGTCAAATCTACTGATGGAAAAACCAAACAACCTAAAATTTGGTTGTTTAAAAAATTAGTAGTTAATTTGCACTTTTAAGTTCACAAACGTATTGAAATGTTATAAAGAAAGCTCGAGGGAATAGACCCGATGAAAGCTTAGCAACCCTTTGCCAACGAAGAAGGTGCTACATTCTATCCCGATTCATCGGGAAAAGATAACTTACGAGAATTCTTCTAGTTTACTTCTAGCTTTCTTTCTAATATTTCCAGACACAAATCAAAAAATCTTTAAAGATTTGAAAATTGGAAAATAAACCAACATCAATTAAATTACAAAATTTCACCACCGAAAGTGGCGTACTCATTCCTTCCATAAACTTAAGTTATCAAGTTTTTGGTCAGGTTTTGAATACTGCACCCATTGTTTTGGTCAATCACGCCTTGACAGGAAATTCCCAGGTGGTTGGAGAGAACGGTTGGTGGAATAATCTTATCGGCGATAATAAAACTATTGACACCAATAAATACACCATTCTAGCTTTCAATGTTCCGGGAAATGGATTCGATAAAACGTACATCGAAAATTACTTGGATTTTACCGCTCGCGACATAGCTAGACTTTTCATAGAAGGCATTCGATTTTTGAAAGTAAAAGAATTATTCGCACTTATTGGAGGTTCCGTAGGTGGCGGAATTGCGTGGGAAATGATGGCTTTAGAACCTAAATTGACCCATAATTTTTTCCCGATTGCGTCCGATTGGAAATCGACCGATTGGTTGATTGCCAACTGTTATTTGCAAGAAAAAATTCTTTGCAATTCGTCAAAACCAATCGAAGATGCTCGAATTCACGCAATGTTGTGTTACAGAACGCCAGAATCTTTCAAAGAAAAATTCCAAAGAACTTCTACTGATTCAACTGATTCTTTTCAGGTGGAAAGTTGGTTGAATTATCACGGAGAGAAATTGCAAAAACGGTTTGAACTTTCAGCTTACAAAATGATGAATCAGTTGTTGAAAACCATTGACATCACCCGCGGAAGAACCTCTTTCGAAAATTTAATTTCAGAAGTGGATGCCAATATTTATATTATCGGAATCAATTCGGATTTATTTTTTACTGCCAATGAAAATAGAGAAACCTACCACGAAATAAAAAAATTCAAGCACAATGTTTTTTATAGCGAAATCGAATCGCAACACGGACACGATGCTTTTCTAATGGAATACGAACAACTGAACAATTTATTGGACGTTGTTTTTAAAAATAAAAAAAATAGGATGAAAATATTAAAATTTGGCGGAAAATCATTGGCCAACGGAGAAGGTATCAATAAAGTTTTAGATATAATAATCGATAAAAAAAACAAAGCCGAAAATATTGCAGTAGTAGTTTCCGCAAGAGGAAATGCCACTGATGAA
>CAMCTL010000041.1 GCA_945878515.1 Flavobacterium psychrophilum
CCATTGTTAACCGCTGGTGTTTCCATTGGAGAATTCAAATTGAATTTTAGGGTAATTTCACGACTCTCTAAAGGTTTAAGATCGGTATAATCCCAAGTCAATTTATCAGTTACTTGGTTATTTGTTGCAGGAATGGCTGAAACCAAATCCAAAACCGCATCGTTGAAGGTCAAATTTATGGAACCCGAATGCAATTGTTCTCCTTTGTTTTTATAAACAATCCTATAAGTGGCATCAAAACCTGGTCTTGCGGCATCCATTGGCAAAGTAAGTACTTCTAAATCTTTATGAATACTTTTTGGAGCAATACAAAAATTTTGTTTGAAAGGACTGGTTTGCGTTGGAAAAGTTACTGTAATGGAAGATGGTGTCACAGTATAATATTCGGGGTATTCTAAAATTGGGGTTAGAGTAAAACTGCCAGCGCCAACAGGAATGGAATAATCACCGGAAGCGTTGGAAATAATGCTTACTGTATTGGTTCCGCTCGTAGTTCTGAATTTTAATCGAGAATAGTTAGTGTCATTTGAATCGCAACCATCGGAGCTTATGTCAAGTTTCGAGTTGCCTTCTAAAGTATAAAAAGTGCCTCCTGGAGTAAAAGAGCAATAGGTGTTGACTTCGCAGTTGTTGATGCCCTCTCTTTTAAGCACATATTTCACATAAATCAATTGCGATTCGGCAGCACAAATATATTCTAGGTTTGGATTTTTTTCCAAATATATTTCTTCCTCTATTTTTGTATTTTTGATAAATAAACTGAATAAATTATTTGAGCCACAATACAATCGGTCAAGTTCTTTTTGATAACTCAAATCTAAGGAGGTCAATTGATTATCAAAACAAGTTAAATACTTAAGTTTTACTGCGCTTGTAAGATCTAAAGTAGTGATTTGATTTTCATAACAAGATATATTCTCAAGATTTACTAAACCTGTTAAATTTAAGGAAGTTAGTTTATTACTATCACAAGCTAGACTGGTTAGATTTACCAAACCTTTTAGGTCTAAGGAAGTGATTTGATTAAAATCACAGCCTAAACCTTTAAGACTTACCAAAGATTTTACATCTAAGGAAGTCAATTGATTGCTTCCGCATGATAAGTTTTCAAGTTTTGTTAAACCCGTTAGATTTAAGGAAGTAAGTTTGTTATTAATGCAATTTAAAGTAATTAAATTACTAAAACTTGTTATTCCTTCTAGCGACGCAAAATCACGATCCGAAAAATCCAACCACGATATATTTTGAGCCTCACTGACTTGAATCTCAAAATCAAGATTGGTATCAATTCTACAATAATTTCCAGCTAAATCTTTAGCCGTCCAACTATTGACATTAGCCCTCAACAAAGTATCTTTGAACCTCGCATCAGGAATATTCACAATTTGAGCATGAGCACTTACTAAAAAAAACAAACCAACCAGTAAAAAGTAGCATTTTTTCATCATATAAAATTTAAGTAGTCAAATGTATAAAAAAGGATTAGGTCAAAGATGATTTTCGGACTAATAAAATCGCCTCGAAATAAAGCAATTATTTTTTATCATAGGTTAAGAAATTGACAATAAAGCCCTATTCCAATTGACATGCTATCCCAGAAACTACTATAATCAACTCTTATCAATCATTTTAAAAATATTTACCTAAACAATTGATTTTTCTAGTAATTTCGTTTCTTTACAATTATTAACTAAAAACAAAAAATATGGGATTCTTATCAGCCTTAATAGGCAATGCAGGAACTGTGAGCCAAGAAAGTTTAGTAAAAGATTATGGCAAATTATTAATCGAAGGCGAAGAGATTGAATTGGGTTTCAAACTCATTCGAGATGTGTTTATCTTTACTACCAAACGTTTGATTTTGGTTGAAAAACAAGGTATAACCGGAAGTAAGATGGAATACAAATCCATTACTTACAAAAGCATTTCTAGATTTAGCATCGAAACTGCAGGCACTTTTGATTTGGATGCGGAACTTAAGATTTGGGTTTCTAGCGAAACAACGCCAAGCATTGTAAAACAATTCAATAAATCGGTCAATGTGTATGATGTTCAATTGGTATTGGCTTCGCACGTTTTAGGATAAAATAGTGTTTATTTTTTTACCATATAAGGGATATAAGGACATTTAAGTTTTTGTTTGAATTAATCCTATAAACTTATATGCCTTATATGGTAAAATATATATCTGTTTAATCCGCGTCATCTGTGTCCAAATGATAACCGTAGCTATAGTTTACAATGCCGCCAAAACAGCCTCAATCTTTTCTAATTCTGCAATAGTAAAATCTACATTATCCAACGCATCTATATTGTTTTGCAATTGCAAAACCGAACTTGCACCAATCAAAACCGAAGTAATCCTATTGTCTTTGAGCAACCAAGCCAAAGCCATTTGTGCCAAAGTTTGATTTCTATTTTGTGCGATGTCATTCAAAGCAACAATTATTTTAATTTGTTCAGCAGTAATTTGTTCTGGTTTTAAAAATTGTGCTTTAGACGCTCTTGAATTTTCTGGAATTCCGTTTAAATATCGGTCTGTCAAAAGTCCTTGTGCCAATGGCGAAAAGGCGATGCAACCAATTCCGTTATCTCCTAAAACATCCAGCAAACCTTCTTCGGGCGTCCGAGCAAACATTGAATATCGTACTTGATGAATCAAACAAGGCGTTCCCAATTGTTTTAAAATGGCTGCGGCTTCGGCAGTTTTTTCAGGATTATAATTTGAAATTCCCGCATACAAAGCTTTTCCACTTCGAACTGCATAATCCAAAGCAGTCATCGTTTCTTCCAGCGGAGTTTCTGGGTCAAAACGGTGCGAATAGAAAATATCCACATAGTCCAAATTCATTCTTTTCAAGCTTTGATCCAAACTCGACAATAAATATTTGCGTGAACCCCAATCTCCATAAGGGCCGTCCCACATTCCATAACCCGCTTTGGTCGAAACCACAATTTCATCTCGAAGGTTTCCTTGAAAATTATTTTTAAGAATCTTTCCGAAATTCGTTTCTGCCGATCCTGGAATTGGTCCGTAATTATTGGCCAAATCAAAATGCGTAATCCCTTTTTCAAAGGCATTTTTTGCAATGCTTTCCGCATTCTCAAAAGAATCTACCGAACCGAAGTTGTGCCATAATCCCAAAGAGATTTGTGGCAACAACAAGCCACTTTTTCCACATCTATTGTATTGCATTTTATCTTTTTTTTAAATTGAAAATTAGACTACGAATTTCAGGATATTTATTCAATAAATAATGCAAATGAACGGAATTCCCATATATTTTTACTCCAACTCAAAACTACCTTCCAAACCTTTATCGGAGCTTCCGCCCACCCTAATTTTAAACGTTCCTGGTTCGACCAAATAATTCCCTTCATTATCAAAAAAACCAAGTTCTTTATCGGTCAAAGTGAGGGTTACGATTTTGGTTTCGCCTTTTTTCAATTCGATTAATTCGAATCCTTTCAACTCTTTTACAGGTCGTGCTAAACTCGCAGCAATATCGTGAATGTACAATTGCACGACTTCTTTCCCGTCGTAATTTCCAGAATTGGTAACCTCAACTGAAACTTTTACTGTCTCTCCTTTGGCGAAAGCCGTTTTGTTAATTTTCAAATTTTTATAATCGAAAGTGGTGTAACTCAAACCAAAGCCAAACGGAAATTGTGGTGTATTCTCCACATCGGTATAATGTGACCAAAATACGTTTCCAGCTTCATTTATTGGTCTTCCTGTACTATAATTATTGTAATAAATGGGACACTGACCTACATTTCTAGGAAAAGACATTGGCAATTTTCCACTCGGATTATAATCTCCATACAACACTTGAGCCACTGCGTTTCCGGTTTGCGTTCCCAGCTGCCAAGCTTCAACAATAGCAGGAATATTTTTGGCTGCCCAAGGCAAAGCCAAAGGTCTTCCGTTGTTTAAAACCAGTACAATATTAGGATTTACCTTGAAAATTTCTTCCAATAACTCCTGTTGCAATCCTGGCAAATCAAGCGTGCTTCTGCTACGAGATTCTCCAGATTGATACCCATTTTCGCCCAAAACCATCACTACAATATCAGCATTTGCTGCTGCTTTTTTTGCTGCTTCAAAACCACTTCTATCAGTTGTGTTTAATACCAATTCATTGACAAAAGTGTTTTTTCCGAGGGTTAAATCTGCTCCTTTTTCATAAACCAAGGTATTGTTTTTGTATTGTTGCATGCCCTCTAAAACAGAAACAGCCGAGTCGTCATCAGCTGCTAATCTCCAACTTCCAAGCGGACTGTTTTTGTCGTTTGCCAAAGCTCCAATTAATGCTATTTTTTGTCCTGATTTTTTTAAGGGCAATAAACTATTATCGTTTTTGAGTAAAACAATAGATTTTTTGGCCATATCTAGAACCGCGTCATTGTTGGCTTTGTTACCAATAATTGCTTTTTCTCGGGCTTCATCACAATATTTATAAGGATTATCAAATAAACCCAATTCAAATTTTACACGAAGAATTCTGCGAACCGCATCGTCAATCAGTGCCTCATTTACCTTTCCGTCCCGAACCAGTTGAACCAAATCATTGACATAATTATAAGATTCCATATCCATATCAGAACCTGCTTTTATGGCTTTTTCAGAAGCTTCTTTGCCATCTTTGGCGTAGCCGTGATCGACCATTTCTTTGATAGAACCCCAATCGGTAACCACGAATCCATCAAATTGCCATTTTCCTTTTAGAATATCTCTTTGCAAAAAGCTACTTCCCGTTGCAGGAACACCATTCAAAATATTAAAAGAATTCATAAACGTCCGAATTCCAGCATCGGTTGCTGCTTTGAAAGGCGGAAAAACTATATTATAAAGGGTCGAGTTGCTGATATCAACCGTGTTGTATTCTCGTCCAGCCTCGGCAAAACCATAGCCTGCAAAATGTTTGGCGCAAGCCGCAATGGTATTTACTTTCGATAAATCGGCTTTTGTATCGCCTTGAAAACCTTGCACTCGAGCTATTGCAATTTTGCTTCCAAGATAAGGATCTTCGCCAGCGCCTTCCATCACTCTGCCCCAACGCGCATCTCTATAAATATCTACCATAGGAGCAAAAGTCCAGTTGATTCCCGCCGCCGAAGCCTCGTCTGCAGCAATTTGAGCTGATTTTTTGATGGCTTCTAAATCCCAACTCGCGGCCTCGGCTAACGGAATTGGACTTACCGTTTTATAGCCGTGTATCAAGTCGAATCCAATGATTAATGGGATTCCCAATCGGGTTTCCTCCACGGCAATTTTTTGAACCGCCCGCACTTCTTTCACACCACGAACATTAAGCATAGAACCCACCCAGCCGTCTCTCAAATGTTTGTATTTTAATGCTTCGTTTCCACCTTTTGGTGCGGGTCCAGTTACTTCCCAAAACCCGTTGTACTGATTCATTTGTCCTACTTTCTCTTCGATTGTCATTTGCTTCATTAGCAAATCAATTCGTTCTTCAGTTGGTTTTGTCTGGTCAAAGTGCGGTTTCTTCTGTTGTGCGTTTAATGTAGAAACAGCACTGAAACAAATAATTGCGAGGAAAATTATATTTTTATCGATCATGTTTAGCTATTGATTTTTGGATGGAAATTTGAATAATAAAGAAAACTGACTTCTAAGTAATGAGAACAAAATAGTGTCTTTTTTTGACCATATAAGGCATATAAGAACATTTAAGTTTTTGATTGAATTGCTTATGTGACCTTATATGCCTTATATGGTATGATTAAATGTATAACTGTTTCAACGCAACAATAAATGATTCCTTCTACTGAATAGTTGGAAGTTTTTTCAAAATTGCAACAATTTTATTGAAAAAAACCCACTAAATTTAAAAATAAAGTGGGTTTTAATCTAAGCGCATTTAAAAATGCTGTTTTTATTTGTTTCCTTTCTCGAAATCGGCAACAAACTGAGCCAATCCAATATCCGTCAATGGATGTTTCAACAATCCTTCGATAGCGGAAAGTGGTCCAGTAATGACATCAGCTCCAATTTTGGCACAGTTCACAATGTGCATAGTGTGACGAACCGATGCGGCTAGAATTTGTGTTTCGTAACCGTAATTATCGTAAATGTCTCTAATTTCTTGGATTAAATTCAAACCGTCGGTCGACACATCATCTAAACGACCAATAAACGGCGAAACATAAGTTGCACCCGCTTTAGCAGCCAACAAAGCCTGACCGGCAGAAAATACCAAAGTTACGTTCGTTCTAATTCCCTTATCTGAAAAATATTTGGCAGCCATAACTCCGGCTTTAGTCATTGGCAATTTTACTACGATCTGTTCGTGCAAATCAACCAATTCTTCGCCCTCTTTGATCATTCCTTCCAAGTCCAATGCATTTACTTCGGCACTTACGTCGCCATCTACAAGGTTGCAAATGTCCACATAATGCTTCAAAATATTGTTTTTTCCGGTAATTCCTTCCTTCGCCATCAAAGATGGATTGGTAGTTACGCCGTCTAAAACGCCTAATGCTTGTGCTTCCTTAATTTGAGCTAAATTTGCTGTGTCGATAAAAAATTTCATATTGTAAAGTTTAAGGTTTGTTGTTTATGGTTTGTTGTTTATGGATTACCGTTTATTGTTGGTAAAAATACAAAATCAATTGTAATTATAATGTCAAATGAAAAAAGCATACATTAAAATTAATAATATTGGCTTCTCTATTTTCTATATTCTATTTTCTAAACTCTATTCTCTATGTTCAAAAGGCTACAATTTATAATGATTCATCAACATTTTTTCATAGATTTTATCAGGTAAAACTCTCTTTAGTACAATCGAAAATTTCTGCATAAACACACCTACTTTGTAATGGATTTTTGGATTTGGATTTTGAATAATTTTATAAACCGCTTCAGCCATTTCATTGGGATTACTGCCACTATCAACGTGATTGTCCATCAATTTCAAAGTATTCCCGTAAGGCGTTTCATAAGCTGAATTCTTAATTACTGGAGCGTGAAAACGACCTGACGCAATATTAGTTGCAAAATCGCCTGGAGCCACATTCGTTATCTGTATTCCAAAAGATTTTACTTCCATTCTTAAGGCTTCGGTAATGAGTTCTAAAGCGCCTTTTGATGCCGAATAAACACTGCGATAAGGCAAACCCATATAAGCAGCAATCGAAGTAATATTGATAATCATACCTGATTTTTGAACGCGCATTTGAGGTAAAATGGCTTTCATCACTTCTATTGGACCAAAGAAATTAGTTTCAAAATTATTCTTGATTTCAACCGTTGGGATTTCCTCCAAAGGTCCTGTAATTCCGACACCAGCATTATTAATGACAATGTCTAATCGTCCTGATAAAGCAATAATTTTGGAGACAGCCTCTTGAATAGAATCTGCATTTCGAACATCTAAAGCAATCAATGGAAAAACAGAATTCAAAACCCGTTCAGGATTTCTACTAGTTCCATAAACAATGAATCCTTTATGATGCAAAAATTCACCAATAGATTTCCCTATTCCAGAAGAACCGCCGGTGATTAGAACTACTTTTGCCATTGCTTTGGGTTATAAGTTATGAGGTTATGGGTTTGAGGCTAAAGGTTTTGAGTAATTCCAATCTTAACTTTTCACTCCTAACTCTTAACCTTTAACCCCTAACTCCATCGGGTAAAAATAAAAAAATCTTCCTAATGGAAGACTATTACATTAAAAAAGATTAGTTCGAATCTAGAAATGATGTTAAAAATAGCAAGCGACCTACATCGCACCGCTCAACCACGTACCCTTGCTATGTTCCCATCCTGGGGGATTTTGCAGGAGCTGGTCGTGTAGGACTTGCCGGTGCAAATATACACACTTTTTATATTTTTGCAAGGACTTTGCTCCTATAAAATATCGTTGTATATTGCATCTTTAAAAATAAAATTTATGAAAAATTATAACTTCCTACTTATCATTTTATTAGGAATCATTTTGTCCAATTGTGGCAGTAAAAAAAAAGGTGAAAATTCTATATTTACTTTCGATGAATCGAAGTTGAAGGCACAATATCAATCGCAAGAATCAATAACATTAGAGATTTTAAATCCTAATTCAAAAGAAGTGGATAGCATTGTTTATTATAGTAACGACATAAAAATTGAATCAAAGAAAGGACTTGAAAAATTAGTTTTCAATCTAAAAGATCAAAAATTTGGAAATCAAAACTTAAAAGCGGTAGTTTATTATGGAGACGAAAATTCAGAAGCAACTGCAATAATCGAGTTAGTTTCAAATGTAAAGCCTAAATTACTCAATTACAAAATCATTAATATCTATCCTCACGACAATCAAGCCTATACGCAAGGACTGGAATTTTATCGCGATACACTCTTTGAAGGGACAGGACAATGGGGAACATCATATTTAAGAAAAACCGATTATAAAACTGGAAAAGTGTACAAAGAAGTGAAATTAGCGGAGCAAATTTTTGGAGAAGGCATTACGATTCTTAACAATAAAGTTTATCAATTGACTTGGAAAAACAATGAAGGTTATGTTTATAATGCGGATACTTTTAAAAAAGAAAAGACCTTTCAATATCCTAAACAAATGGAAGGTTGGGGATTAACAAGCGATGGAAAAGTTTTATATATGACAGATAGCTCGGAAACCATACATATTTTAAATCCCGAAACTTTTAAAGAAATAAATTATATTTATGTTTATTCTTTAGATTCAAAAGTACCGGCTGTCAATGAATTAGAATGGATTGATGGGAAAATATATGGCAATGTATATCAAAAAGATGCAATCGCTGTAATCAATCCTACAACTGGCGCTGTAGAAGGAATTTTAAATCTTGCCGACTTGAAGAGGAAAATCACCAAATTACCTAACACTGATGTTTTAAACGGAATTGCTTACAACCCAAAAACCAAAACTATTTTTGTAACCGGAAAAAATTGGGACAAAATGTTTGAAATTACTGTTGGAGAATAATTTTTTCGAAAGACCTACACATTATTACTTAATACGAACTTTTATATGAGAATATCAACTGAATGAATTAGAAACACAGCTTTTTAAAATTAAAAAGAGGAGCAAAATGCTCCTCTTTTTTTAATCAAAATATTTTGATTTACTATCTCAAAGTGAAACTTGTTTTAGAAACCACTTCGTTTTTGTCGAAAACATTTACAAAGTAAGTTCCCTTTGCAAAATCTTTTCCAGGTAAATCTTCGGAAACTTGAACGGTTTTATTTTCATATTTCACTTTAGAAATAAAACTATAGGTTAATGGTTTTTCTCCAAAACTCACAGTTTGCTTATCGCCAAGCACGTTACTTTTACTATCAATAACTTGCACGTAATATTCTTTATCACCAGATTTTGCGATTTGATTCTCGGCAATAGTGAAACTAATTTTAAGCATGTCGGCTTTTGTAGCTTTATCTGTAAGTTCTTGCTTCCCGGAACTTCTAACTTTGTATGCTACAGTTTGCAAGTTTAAAACAGATAATTTCGAACCCTTTTCAACGGTTTTCGACAAATCTTCATTTTGGCCTACCAATACTTCATTGTATTTTTTTGCCTCACCTAAAACCACAACTGTACTATCTCGTTGCGTTGTCAGCGTTGTGTTTAGCTTTTTCAACCCTTCATTTTCCGCCATTAAAACCTTTAAATTGCTTTCTAATTTCAAATATTTGGTTTTAAATTTTGACATATCACCTTTTGATTTGTTGATATCATCGATTAATTTCACAACCTTATCTCTTTCGGCAACTAATTCCTCGGACATAGTTGTGTTTTCGGCAATTGCAGCATCGTAGGTGGCTTTTAAAGATTCTAAATCTTTCAGTACTGCTTGTTTTTCTGACACAACGGTCAATAATTCGGTTTGTACTTTCTGGGAATTAGTAGTAATTTTGTAGATGTAGTACAAACTTCCTGCTAACAGTAAAGTTAAAATTGCAATAATAATTTTAAGACCTAAATTTGAATTTGTTTCTGATTGTTCCATTTTTTAACTATTTATTTTTTACAAATTTAATAATATAATGTGAGTTGAGAACGATATGTAAACATTTATATTACTTTTGGCTTAGTAAAATTTTATGGAAAAACTGATACCTTTCACGAAAAATGATCTTGCAAAAGTTACAAACCACCGTAGTGGTGAGATAAAGTTTGGCGAGAAAATGTTGACTATCCCGCAGGGCATTGCTGTTACCGAGTTCTTAAACACTTGTGAGGCAAAATATATGCTGTTCGGAATTCCAGAAGACATTGGGGTTCGGGCCAATCACGGAAGACCTGGAACCGCATCGGCTTGGGAATGTGCAATAGCTAGTATTGCAAATATTCAGCACAATCGTTTTTGTAAGGGCAGCCAAATAGCAGTTTTGGGGCGTTTGAATGTTGTCGAAGAAATGAAGGAAGCCGCATACTTAGATTTTAATGATATTGACGACAGGTCTAAGTTGAGCCAATTGGTGGAGAAAATCGACAAAGAAGTTTCTCATGTTATCTTTAACATCATCAAAGCAGGAAAAACTCCGATAGTTATAGGTGGCGGACACAATAATTCCTACGGAAATATAAAAGGAACCGCTCTCGCCAAAGGGAAAGCCGTTAACGCAATAAATTTTGATGCACATTCCGATTTTAGAATCCTTGAAGGAAGACACAGCAGCAATGGTTTCTCGTATGCTTTTGAAGAAGGTTTTCTTAAAAAATATTTTATTTTTGGATTGCATGAAAATTATACTTCTAAAAGTGTTTTGGCTCTGATCAAAAAAATTGAAGATCGAGTGCGCTATAATACTTATGATAGTATCAATATCCGAAAGGAAAAAAATTTCGAACATGAACTTTTTATTGCTTCTGAATTCATTCAAACTGATTTCTATGGCATTGAAATTGATTTGGATGCCATTCCAGATATAGCAAGTAGTGCAATGACTTTAAGCGGCTTTTCTATTGAAGAACTTCGGCAATTTATTTCCTATTTTGGCAAAAATAAAAATGCAGCTTACCTTCATATATGCGAAGGCGCACCAGATTTGTGCTACGACAAAAACAACCATTTAATAGGCAAACTCATTGGTTATTTGGTTACTGATTTTATCAAAGCAAATACTGAAATTGAAGTGGAATAATAACACAGACTCAATGCTAATCGATAAAAATTCCATCAAAAATAATAAACCTATCTTTGTACCATTATCAATGAAATAATTTCTAGATATTTAATACAAAATTTATGTTATTCGAAGATTTATCACTCTCAAAAAGTATCCAAAAAGCTGTTTTTGAAGAAGGTTACACCAACCCAACTCCTATTCAGGAACAAGCTATTCCTTTAGTTCTAGCTGGCAAAGATTTAATTGGTTGTGCTCAAACTGGCACTGGAAAAACCGCAGCATTTGCCATTCCTATAATACATCAATTGCACCGAATTGTAGGTTCATCAAAAAAAGCCAAAGAAATTCGGGCTTTAATTGTGACTCCAACCCGAGAATTAGCGGTACAAATTGGACAAAGTTTTGACACTTACGGCAAATATACTAATCTCGTTCAGCTCACTATTTTTGGTGGCGTTTCCCAAGTTCCGCAAGTAGAGGCCTTGCGTAAAGGCGTCGATGTTTTGGTGGCAACACCCGGAAGATTGCTCGATTTGCACAAACAAGGTTTTGTGGATTTCGATAATTTGCACACTTTAGTCTTAGACGAAGCTGACCAAATGTTAGATATGGGTTTTATAAACGATGTAAAAAAAATTGTAAAGCTTACGCCAAAAAACAGACAAACCTTATTATTCTCAGCAACCATGCCAATTGCTATCCGAGAATTGGCCGAAATGTTTTTGAAAGACCCCGAAAAAGTGGAAGTATCACCCGTTTCTTCGACCGCCGAAAATGTTGAACAACACGTTTATTTTGTCGAAAAAACCGAAAAAAGAAACTTGCTGTATCATTTGATAAAAAATCAAAACCTGTCGGATGTTTTGGTTTTTTCGAGAACCAAACACGGTGCCGATAATGTTGTAAAAGCATTGCGAAAAAATAATATTGCCGCCGAGGCCATTCATGGAGACAAATCTCAAAATGCCAGACAACGCGTTTTGGAGGCTTTCAAGAAGAAAGAAGTTGGTGTTCTTGTGGCTACCGACATTGCCGCTCGTGGCATTGATATAGACCAATTGCCGTTTGTCATCAATTTTGATTTGCCCAATATTCCTGAAACTTATGTGCACCGAATTGGACGAACAGGAAGAGCTGGAAATGAAGGAATAGCCATTTCGTTTTGCAGTAAAGACGAGCACCAGTATTGGAAGGACATTCAAAAACTGATTAAAGTCGAGGTAAAAACCGTTAGTGACCATCCATATCCTTGGCATTCTGGAAGTCCCGAAACTGCTCCGGGAGGATCTACAAAACCAAACAACTCCAATAGAAGTGGCGGTGCACACAAATCAAGAAAATCCGACGCCTCGAAACAAAACAAAAAACGCTGGTATTAAAATATTTTTAAGAATTGAATAATAATAAAAAAACGCTATCGAAAGATGGCGTTTTTATTTTAAACATCTTATTTTTAAGATACATTTAATTCCAGAAGTAGCCAAAAACTTTTAAATTCTTAAAATTTTAAAGAAGGTAGCCTGAAGTCGTATTAAAATAAAAATTCATGAACAGGTTATTCTTATTCAATGGCATCATTATTTCGCGTCTATTTTCAAAGTCTTTAATAAAGAATAAGCATGGTATATTTTTAAGATATAATGAACAAATAAAACCTTGTTTTTATTGTGAATATTATTATAATTATATAAGTTTACGTATTAATAATAATTACTGATGCTATGCAATTTTCCGTCTAATAATTAGAGTTGTCGTCTAACTTTCTTCCTAAAAAATAACAACATAAAAAAACATAATTATGAAATCACTTTGTTTATTTGCAATCTCAATGTTATTTGTTTCTAACGTTGCAGTATATGGTCAATGGTCAAAAATTGGTTTTGATGGACAAACTGTTAGTTCAGTTTCTGCCAACCAAATAAATGGAAATATTTATGCTGTTGCTGATAAGAAACTCTACAAGACTGTAAATAATGGAATTAACTGGGAAACATTAAACAACGGATTGAATAATCTTGATGTGTTAGAAGTTCAAGTTGACCTTAATGGTGAAATTTATGTAGGCACTTACAGTGGTATATATTTGTCCGTAAATAACGGGATATCTTTTCAGAATTTAAATACAAGCTTACCAAATGATTTTGGACTTTATCCCTCAGTTTCAGCCATTTATTTTTTGAATAACTCAGTATTTATTGGAACTAGTGCTGGAATATTTCGATCGAAAAAAAACGTTATAAGTTGGGAGATTTTCAATAAAAATCTACCTAGAGAGCAAGTGAATGGCAATATGGTCTTCTTTAACGATTACCTATATTTAGCAATGGATTCAGGTATCTATAAAACTCAAATCGATACAAACAATTGGATTAATTGTTATGCAGGGACAGTAAATGACCTTGCAATTGGTGGTAATGACTTATTTGCAGGAGTTTCAATGGGATGTCCAGCTGTTAGAAAATCTTCTGATTATGGAACTACATGGGAAGCGGCTAGTTCACCTTACGGTGCGTGCAACGGAATTTCTATTTTATGTTTTGAAAATAGTTTGTGGGTTGGTACTTTTTACGAAGGGGGAATTCAAAGTAGCAATTTAGGAAAATCATGGGGGAGTTTTAATTTAGGGCCTTGGTATTCAGCATTAAATTTGTGCCGAAGAGGCTCTTCTATTTTGGCAGGTACTGAATATTACAGCTACCAAAGTGGAAGTGGCGGTATTTACATACAAACTCACGTATTTACAAATGTTAAAGAGATTTTACAATATCCCGAGTTCAAAACTAGACCTGGTTCTTATGATAGTCCAGTCACCTTAAGCCTTACTGTTCCAGAAGCTGCGATTGTTTACTATACATTAGACGGCACAGATCCTAGTGTTCAATCTAAAATATATAATAAACCAATAGTTGTTGATTCAGATAAATTAATTAAAACGATAGCTATTAATAATAACGGTGAGCAGAGCAAAATTAATACTGGATTATACAAAGTAAAATCGTCAGATTTAAACACTAATTTACAGGAATTTAAAAGTGGTAAGCTTGCTATATATCCGAATCCATGCACAACACAACTAAATGTTAAAATTAGCGATGCGAATTCTAAAATTGATATTATTAATGTTCAGGGCAAGATAATTCGTTCATTAACAACAGGTAATCAAACGAAAGAGTTTTTAATTAATACTGTTAATTTAGAGTCTGGAGTTTACTTTTTAAGAATATATGCAGCAGGAAATAGCGAAACATTTAGGTTTGTAAAAAAATAATGTAAGTTACTGTGGATTTCATTTACGCATTCCTTAAGCCTTGAACTAAATCATTATTAAAATTAGCGAATTAAATGATATCTTTGAATAAATTTTGCTGAATAATTAAAAAAAGTCGTTTGGATTCTTCAAGCGACTTTTTTTATACAATAAACCATCAATAAATCATTAGTTTTCGTAATTTTATCATTCATTTTGTTTGCATGAAAAATTATTTCTACATACTAACTTTAATGCTCTTCTTTATCCTTAGTTGTAACAGCAAAAAATTAGTTGTTATGGGTAAAGAAAGCAGCAAGATTGCCAAAAAAGATAGTATAAAAATAGCGAAAAATGCCGTAAAACTAACTAATGATACCATCAGAATCGCTAATGATTCACTGCAATATGAAGTAATAATTATTGATCCTGGTTTTAGTACATGGCTTGCAAGTCGTTCTTTTCCTCGTGGATATCACTCTGAATCATTCCTGAAAAACAAAAACATAATTTATGTAACAGAATGGAATAATCGGGTAATGCAACCCCAGCGCTTCAATGCTAATTTGTATGAAATGACAATCAATTATGAACGAAATATTAACTATGGGTATGAAGTAAATTATTTGATTTACAACTATATGATTTATTTTCAGAATACGTATAACCAAAATCTTTACGGCTATGTTCCACCTAGGTGATGGTTCTGCTGTACTCTTATGCTATTAAATTAAGATGGAAAAATTAAAAAAACGCTGGGGAATTACTTCAAATTATCAGCTGATTATCATCTTTATCGTTTTTGCTATAACAGGTTCCACATCGGCGTGGATTTCAAAACCTTTTTGTGATTGGTTGGCAATTACAAAAGAAGATATTGGTTATTGGTTTACTCCCATTCGGTTGCTTTTAATTTTTCCGATTTACCAAGTTTTATTGGTGTTGATTGGATTTATATTTGGTCAATTTAAATTTTTCTGGGCATTTGAAAAAAAAATGCTTCGTAGCATGGGATTTGGTTTCTTGTTTAAGGAATAAAATAAGTGAATTATACTTCTTTCTTTATCCAATAATTATACATCCATGTTAATGTAAACGAGGGAATAAAATCGGTAAAAGGTATGATTTCTTCAAGAAAAGTAAAAACACCGCCCACTTTGCCAACAATTCCTTTGTACATCCAAGTCATGAGAAAGCCAGCCAGTGGAGCCCAAATTACATCCGAGAATTCTCCTAAATAAGGAATAGAAAATGATAACATTCCTATTGCATCGAATACAAGTCCAAGAAAAAGATTTCGGTTTTTATTACTCATTTGCTTTTTATGAATTGTTTTTTCCATTGCATCTATTTTTAAAACCAAAGATACGAATTGAAGTGGGAATATAACAGTTGGGAGTTAGAAGAGAATAACACCTTTAAAATATTTCCTGAATGGTAACCAAAATCTTTGTTTCTTTGTAAAAAAGGCTTCATAAAATGATACAAGCAAAAAATATTCTTAAATACTACGACCAACTTCAGGTGCTAAAAGGAGTTGATTTGCATATAAAAAAAGGCGAAATTGTTTCAATAGTAGGCGCTTCTGGTGCCGGAAAAACTACGCTTTTGCAAATTCTAGGTACTCTAGATCGACCAACGATTGCAGATGGAACGGAATTGTACATCAACAACGAAGATATTCTGAAGATGAATGACAAAAATTTATCCAAATTCAGAAATTTAAACTTGGGTTTTATTTTCCAATTTCATCAATTGCTTCCAGAATTTACTGCTTTGGAAAATGTTTGCATTCCAGCTTATATAGCCAATAAATCTCGTCACGAAACCGAAACAGAAGCCAAAAGATTACTCGAATATCTTGGTCTTTCGCACCGCATCAATCACAAACCTAGTGAGCTTTCAGGCGGAGAACAACAACGCGTTGCTGTTGCTAGAGCATTAATTAACAAACCAGCAATAATTTTTGCCGATGAACCATCAGGGAATTTAGACACACATTCGGCTGAAAATTTACATCAATTGTTTTTTAAATTGCGGGACGAATTTGGACAAACTTTCGTTATTGTTACCCACAATGAAGAATTGGCCAATATGGCGGACAGAAAATTAGTCATGGTTGATGGATTAATAACCTAACAGGTTGCAGATTTCAGGCTGCAGATTGCATATTGCATATTGCATATTGTAGTTTGCAGATTTCAGCTTCAACTCCAGGTTTAAAATCTCAGAAATAAGAGATTATTCGTTCAATTGTTTAAATCCAAAGCATTCGTGTTTCAAATATGAATTCATTAGAACTCAAATCCTTCTTGGACGAAAAAGTCATCCAATACAATACCTTTGATTTTATTGACAGTGATCCGGTACAAATTCCGCATTTATTTGTGCAAAAAGAAGACATTGAAATTGCTGGTTTTTTGAGTGCAACCATCTCGTGGGGCAATCGGAAAATGATCATCAAAAACGCTCACAAAATGATGGATTTGATGGGGAATTCGCCTTATGATTTTGTAATGTCACATTCTGAAAATGATTTAGAACGTCTGGAATCTTTTGTTCATAGAACTTTCAACGGACAAGATTTTAAAAGTTTTATCAAAGGTTTACAACACATTTATAAAAATCACGATGGACTTGAAGCCGTATTTTCAAAAAATTTAAATGGCGAATTCAATTTCAATGACAATTTCAATGGCAATTTCAATGGCAATGACAATTTCAATGGCAAAACTTTAAATCTTCAAAGTAACATTTCCGAATTCAAGAAAATATTTTTCGAAATCGAGCACCAAAACCGAACCCAAAAACACATATCTGATCCAATGAATGGTTCGGCGGCCAAAAGAATTAACATGTATTTGAGATGGATGTGTCGCCAAGACAATAAAGGTGTTGATTTAGGTATTTGGAAAAGTATTCCAACTTTGCTCCTATCGTGCCCGTTAGATGTTCATTCTGGAAACGTAGCGCGGAAATTAGGGTTGCTAACACGAAAACAAAACGATGGCAAAGCACTTATAGAACTCGATTTAAAACTTCGTGAACTAGACCGCAATGATCCTGTTAAATATGATTTTGCGTTGTTCGGATTGGGCGTTTTTGAAGGTTTTTAATTTACATCGGGTCGGTTTTATAAATGCTACAATTAAAACTTTTCTGAAGCTCCATTAAACTTTTTTGTGCAAACGAATAATCATGAATCATTAATTAAAAAATTAAAATGTTACCAAACTTTAAGAAAAAACATAGACTAAGTTTTAAAATTATCACTAAATTTGGTTAAACCTAATTAATAACCGATTAAAAAATACCATGACAAATCTGATCCTTCTTTCCCAAATTACTGTTGCTGCATCCGTTTATTTTGTTTGGATTTTCCGTTATTTTAATGTCGTCAAAGAATTTCACCTTTTTGGATTGAGTGATTTAACTCGAAATATTATTGGAGCGTTTAAAATATCGCTATCAGCGTTACTACTAGTTGGCATTTGGCATGATGAGTTAATTACGATTACGGCGGGGTTAATGGGTTTGCTAATGATTGCTGCTCAATATTTTCATTTCAAAATCAAAAATCCGTTCGTTAAACACTTGCCTTCGTTGCTTTTATTAGTTTTATGTCTTTTTATGGTTATGGCTACATCAGATAAATTATAATTTATGACTTTAGTTACTATTTGTATATTAATATCAAGCTTTTCATTTATTTTTTATTCCATATCATACTTTGTGGGGACAAACATGAAAAATGAATTTAAACGATTTGATCTAGAAAAATTAGGATTATTAGTAATTATACTAGAAATCTTAGGCGCGCTGGGTTTGCTGGTTGGTATGTGGTACAAACCCCTACTAATGCTATCTTCAGGTGGTTTAGCACTGCTAATGTTTCTTGGAGTAGCGGTAAGATTTAATTTAAAAGACAGCCTTTGGATTACAATACCAGCATTATTTTACATGGTATTAAATGGGTACATATTCTATGTTACTATGCAATTCTGATTATGTTTTATTGCGCTACTCTATTTTTTTCCATTTGAAATAATTACACAGTTTCTAATTCAAATGGTTTTCCATTTTTATCAAAAACATTAAAAAACAGCAATTTTCAAAAAACAGCGCTCTGTTGAATGAATCAATAGGCTTCTGCGCCTTTGTGGAAAGTTTTGTCAACAATCAAAAGGTTCTTGTGGTTTGTTGAGAAGCACTACTATTTAAATCTGTGAATTTTATAACTTTTATGTAAAGTAATATAAAATAATTATACTGTTAAGCCCTCACCTTTGCTGTATTGAAATTAAAGCATTTAAATAACATAATGAAGGACTATGAACAATATTTTCAAAGGATTAATTGCTGGATACGGCGCTAATAAACTAGGTAGCGGCTGTTTTGGTACGATTATAGTCTTTGTGATTATTTGGTTTTTGTTGGGTCAATGCTCTTAAAATCAAGAAACAGATTTCGTAAAATAGTAACAATTTAATAAGAAAAATTATGAACACAGGTAAAGTAGTATTAGGAACAATGGCAGGAATTGCAATTGGTGGAATTTTAGGGATTTTATTTGCTCCGGAAAAAGGTTCCGTAACGCGCCAAAAAATTATGGACAACGGAAATGATTATGTTGATGAACTAAAATCAAAATACAATGATTTGGCGGATAGTATTTCGGAACAAATGCATCGTGCACAAGAATTTGCACAAGAAATGACTGAAAACGGTAAGTCAGAGTTTCACGATCTACAAAATGCGGATCATTTAGATTCAAAAGTCAAACTTTAAAAAGGCAATTATGACTGATAGCACCACTCCCATAGCTGCCCTTTTGGATAGAGCGGAAGATTACGGCAAAACAACTCTAAATTTGTTCAACCTTAACGCCATCGACAAATCGGCCGACGTAATTTCATCTATCGTTTCTCGATTTGCAGTTATTATGATAGTAGTGTTATCAGTTTTATTTATTTCCGTAGGCCTATCTATCTGGATAGGTACATTGGTTGGTGCAATATTTTATGGCTTTTTAATAGTGGGAGGTTTTTATGCTATTATCGCCGTTTTCCTTCAAGTAATTTGCCGACAATGGCTAAAAAATCGTGTAAGTAATTCGATAATAAAACAAATGATGAAACCCAAACAGCATGAAGAATAAAGACGAAACCGAGACATTAAATGAATTGATTCTTGCAGCGAAATTAAAACAAGCTAATGATTTAGAACAACTAAAAGATCAATTTTATGTTGCTTATGAAAGCATAAAACCCATCAACTTGGTCAAAAACTTGTTTCAAGAAATAACAACTTCTCCAGAAATTAAAAATAATTTGGTAAATAATGTTATTGGTTTAGGCACCGGATTTTTAACTAAAAGCATTTTGTTAGGCACAGTACACAATCCAATCAATAGATTTCTTGGAAATGCATTACAATTTTCTGTTGCTAATATCGTTTCAAAACATTCGGAAAAAATAAAATTGATTGGAGGAAATCTTTTTAAACATTTCAAAACAAAATTAAATTCCGATACAAACCAATATAATTGATTTTAAACTTAATGTTTTACTTTAATTTTTCGTACTAACACTAAGGCACCAGCTGGAGATTAACATTGTGCCTATTTTTCTAAAAAATATTTTTTGCACACAAAGTTGTGGTCGTTTTTTTTAAAATAAAATTTGACCACAAACTTGTGGTCAAATTTTAAAAAATTGTTTTTTAGGATAATGCAAACCTAAGATTATAGTTTGATTATTGTATATGATGTTAGTTTTTTCATTATTTGTCACGATTATATTTCGAACAATAAGCAAAAAGGTGTAATTATCTAAAAGATAATTACACCTTTGTATTTTTACTGTTTGTACAATCAAGTAGTCCAACAGCAATTAGTTTCAACAATTGGTATTATTTTTTGACAACTTTTATGTTTTGAATTCCATGAGAGTTCTCTATTTTTAGAAAATAAACTCCTGATTTAAATGCACTCATATCAATTTTATGGGTGGCTTGAACTTCTTCTTCAATTACAGTTCTTCCAAGTATGTCGGTCAATTTAATTTGGTTTTGCTTGTCCAGCAATTGCAATTGCAAAACATGATCAACTGGGTTTGGATATGCAAATTGTTTCAATTCTGAAACGGTTTCTAATCCCAATGAGCAATCACTTCCAACCACATAAGAAATATACTTTGTTACAGCCAAACCTCCTGCAAAAGCAAATTTACAAGCATAATTGATGGTTGCACCTAAAGTTTGACCTGTAATAGTTCTAGTGAAAATATTCCCTGAAACATTTGTCATTTGGACTTCAGAAAAAGGAGATTGTCTCCATAAATAAGCTATAACACCAACTTTGTCCTTGTCTAACAATTCAAAATTGATTTTGACATCAGTACCAATCGCTTCGAAAGAGTATTTATAGCCGGTGGAGAAAACACCTTGTGTGGACTCGGTGGCTGTGCCATCACATTGCAAGGTTGCTACTGTTTTTGTATTCAAAACAATCGGATTGTTCGATGCTGAATTTCCAGTTGCATCTTTGGCTGTAATGGTAAATGCATAATCGGTATTTGAAGCCAAATTATCAAAAACAAACGATTTAGTTACTCCTGATGTGCCAAAAGTTGTAAGCGATTTCGAACCGTTAGAAATAGTGTAGTTTACAGTACCTGAATCATCGGTGGCTTTTAATAGTAATTCAACAGTAGAGCCAGATATTGTTCCAAGACTTGCCGTAAAATTAGTAGGCGATTGGGTGTCTATAGTTGTGTTTTGGTACACTCGTACATAATCAATAACCATAGATGTCTGAGTGAAACTTGATGGAATATTACCCGCAACACCACCCATTGCGATATTCAGAAGAATATATTGCTCAGCATCAAATGGCCAGTTATTTAAAGTCTTAACAGCTGGATTATAAGTATAAAAAACAACATTATCAACCAAAAATGAAATTTGATTGGGTGACCAGTTCATGGAGTAAATGTGATAATTTTCAGCTATATTATTTCCTACAACCACACCACCAATATCAACGGTATTCCCGAAAGAAGAAGGCGTGTGCAATGCACTTTGAATATAATTATCTGGTTTAGAGCGAGTAATACCGTGTTCTAAAATATCTATTTCTCCGCAAGCAGGCCAATTAGTAGTTCCATACTGCGCATCAAAAAAACCTCCGTCTTCATTTATATTTTTCCCAAGCAGCCATAATGCAGGCCAAGTTCCGGCATCTTTTGGGATTTTAGCTCTTATATCTACCCGTCCGTATTTAAATGCAAATTTAGAATTTAACCTCGCTGAAGTATATTCTTTTGTGAAGCCTTGGTCCGTAAAACTTTCCTTTTTTGCAGTGATACTTAGATTACCATCAGAAACCGAGGAATTAGTTATTTTATTGGTATAATGTTGAGACTCATTATTAAACCAGTTTCCGCCCGCTGGCAACTGCGTTTGATGAAACCAATTGGCTGAATTTACAACTCCATTAGTTTCAAATTCATCTGACCAAACTAAATCTTTATAGACTACATCGACCTGCGCAAAACAAAATTGAGCAAATAAAATAAGGGAAAATAATATATGAAATCGGGTAATTTTTTTCATAAATAAGGTTTAGCTCGTGATTTATAATGTATAGTTTAGTTTTTCGTTTTTATCCCAAATGCCCCAGTAGGCTCCAACTTCTCCTTCTGGACCAACTTTCCACGACTCATCAAACGAAGAAAAGTAGAACATTTCTATGTTGTTTTGTTTTGACCAATTTTGGGAATCAATAAAGTACTTCATTGCATTTTCATTAGATGCAACAGCTCCTTTAAGAAATCCGCCTTGACTTGGCCAACCGGTTTCGGTAATTATAATGCGTTTGTTTTGACCTGCATATTTTGCAGATTCAAACATACTGACCATGTGATTGAATGAATATTCTATTGGGCAACCTTCCCAATAAGGGTAGCAATTGGTTAAAATAATATCGCACACTGCAGTAATATTTGGTCGATGTGAAAATTCATAATAAGCATCAACATATCCAATTGGAATCGAACTAGGAATTGCTTTTCTAACTCTGTCGATGAATCCTAAAAG
>CAMCTL010000042.1 GCA_945878515.1 Flavobacterium psychrophilum
AAGTGGTTTAGTTTGGGATTTTGGGAATTATTCGCCCGTGTTGTCCTTAGAAATAGAATTTTAATGTTATCGATTATTGTAACGATAACTGTTTTATTGGCTTTGCAATGGAAAAATATCCATTTTACACAAACAGAAGCCAACATGTTGCCGGACGATAATATCGTCAATGTTGAATACAAAGCCTTTTTAAACAAATTTGGTGACGAAGGAAATTTAGTGGTTATTGGCGTAAAAGACAAAACCTTTTTCTCCCCAAAAGCTTTTAAATCTTGGGTTAAATTAATGAATAGTCTGAAAGAAGACAAAGCTGTTGATTTAGTAATTTCGATAAATGATTTAAAAAAATTACAAAAAAACGAAGCACTCGAAAAATTCGAATTGGTTCCTTTTGTCGATCAAAGTAAAACCAAAGACAAAGTATATCTTGAAAAAATTAAAAATGAACTCCTCGATAATTTGCCATTTTACGAAGGATTACTTTTCAATAAAAAATCAGGAACCGTTCGATCTGCGGTTTATTTAGACAAGAAAATTGTAAATACCACAGCCCGAAAGGATTTTATCCTAAAAAAATTAGTTCCTGCAATAGAAACATTCGAAAAAGAAACCAACATCAATTTGCATGTTTCAGGAATGCCTTACATCAGGACACTCAATGCACAGACCATAATTGGAGAAATCAGCATTTTTATTGGCGCTTCATTACTCGTAACTTCCTTGCTTTTCTTTTTCTTTTTTAGAAGTTTTAGAGCGACTTTAATTTCGATAATCATTGTAATTATCGGCGTGATGTGGTCTTTTGGTTTCTTGGGATTGTTGCATTACGAAATTACCGTTTTAACGGCTTTAGTTCCTTCCTTGATTATTGTCATCGGGATTCCGAATTGCATTTTCTTGACCAATAAATACCATCAAGAATACAAAATCCACCGAAACAAAGTCAAAGCACTGCAACGTGTTACGACCAAAGTAGGAATGGCAACCCTAATGACCAACCTAACAACAGCTATTGGTTTTTTTACCTTTATCACTTCAAACAACAAACTTCTGATTGAGTTTGGAAATGTAACTTCCATCAATATTTTAGCTCTGTTCTTCTTATGCATTGTTGTAATCCCCATTTTTCATAGTTATATTCCTGCACCCAAAGACCGCCACATCAAGCATTTGGACCGCGGTTATGTAAAATGGTTTATGGACTGGATTTTACGAAACGTGAAATACAACCGTTTTTCAATTTATGTTGTTGCCATTTCTCTTCTAGTCGTTAGCATTATAGGTATTTATAAAATGCGAATTTCGGGGAGTTTAATAGAAGATATGCCCAAGAAAGAAGCCTTTTTTCAAGACATTATTTTCTTCGAAAAAGAGTTTGATGGTATAATGCCGCTTGAAATTATGATCGATACCAAACGCAAAAAAGGCGTGATGAAACTATCAACGCTCAAGCGAATGGATGAACTAGAAGTAGCTATTGACGAAATTCCAGAGTTGTCGAAGCCCATTTCGGTGGTCAATTTGGTTAAATATTCCAAACAAGCCTATTACAACGGAAATCCAGATTACTACGAATTGCCCACTTCTCAGGAGCAATCTTTTATTTTAGGATATGCCAAAAATGCAACCAAAGACTCAAAAGAAAATCTGATGAAAAGCTATGTCGATTCGACAGGACAATTTGCTCGAATTACGACTTTTATGCGTGACGAAAACGGCGATGCCATCCCAAGAATTGAAGCCGAAATCCGACAGGAAGCGGATAAAATATTCCCAAAAAATCAATATAATGTGTCGATTACTGGAAAAGCATTGGTTTTCCAAAAAGGAACAAACTATTTGTTGGACAATTTGCTCTCGTCCTTAATTTTTGCTTTTTTCCTAACCGCACTTTTAATCGGGTTTATGTTCCGCTCGTTCAAAATGATTTTAGTTTCTATTATCCCAAATCTATTGCCGTTGCTACTAACTGCCGGAATTATGGGATTTTTCAACATTCCTTTGAAACCTTCAACCATATTGGTTTTCGGAATCGCCTTTGGACTTTCTGTAGATGATACCGTGAGGTTTTTGGCTCAATATCGTCAAGAATTAAAGAAAAACCACTGGAAAATTCGCAAATCTGTTTATGCTACTTTCAACGATGCGGGTTTGAGTATGTTTTACACTTCTATCGTATTGTTTTTTGGATTTTCGGTCTTTATGTTGTCTAGTTTTGGAGGAACCATTGCGCTTGGCGGACTGATATCATTGACTTTATTATTCGGAATGTTGTCCAATTTAATGTTGTTGCCCGCTTTGGTTTTAACCTTAAACAAAACTTTGGCAAACGAACAGGAATTCATCGAGCCAATGATTGACATTATCGAGCATACCGATGAGGAAATTGATGCTTTGAAGAAAGGGTAAATTTGTTCTAGGATTACTTTGAGAATCCGATAGATTTGACAACTTTTTTGAAAGTTATCAAATCTTTAGACAAATTCAGAATTGCATTTTATAAAAATCACCCAAAATCTAATTTAATGATTTGTGGGTGCTTTTTTTATCATTTTAGGCGTAAATTCGTTTAGGAAAAATAGCATTTAGTTTACATTAAAGCTGTTTTTAAATTTTCAATCTAAAGAAGTCCTTCGTTTTTAAGAATTTCTTGAATTTCCTTATCCGAAATAGAATCTTTATCACCTTTGTTGTAAATTGAAAAAAGATATACTTTGGTATCAATCACTTTTAAGAAAGACATTACTCTCGCTCCGCCAGATTTTCCTTTCCCTTTAGAAGCAATAGCTAAACGGATTTTATAAATATCATTCCCAAGGTTTGTTCCAAGAGTAGGATTTTCTTCGAGTTCATCGTTTAGCTTTTCGAGTTCACTTTTAAGAGAAGCATACTTTTTGATTAGTCGTTTTGCTTCCTTTTTAAAGTTGTCAGTCGGGACAATGTTATAACTCATTTAAAAATTCTTTTAACGAATTACTTTTTATGGTCTTGCCTTCTTGAATGCTTTTAAGTTCTTTGATTCCTGCGGTAAGGTTTTTTACAATTTCCTCTTTAGAATCGCCGTCTTCTGGCTCTACTTTAACAAAATCGAGACTATTTATAAGTTCCATAAAAAACGGATATTTAGTGTCGTTTACCGAAAGTGTTATCTTTTTCATCTGCTTATAATATTTGTTTTTTAATGGAAGATGTAACGCCTATAATCATTTCCCTCTATGTTAATGACAATTGTCGGGGGCGTTTCATCATTTTAATTTTAAAGAGTCTTTTTTATTCTAATAATTCCTCTTTTTTAAAGAAGAGGAATTAAAATACAAATTTACATAAAAACAACTATACTAATTCATTGAGATTGGATGGGAAATAAATTAAACAAGGAAAAATTTAAAGAGCTGGGATAATTTACTTATTGACCAGCTCCTAAAACACCTATTGTGCCAACAATCCACAATATTGGTTTCCATAAAACAACGTAAGCTATAATAGTTAAAATAGAGAACACACTCCACCACCAAAAACCGGCATCTTGCGTAAAGACAGGAAATATATTATGCAACAGCATAAAAATACCATACGGAATGGCAACCAATGCAACTAAAACCCAGATGGCACACCTTAAAAAAAATACGATAAGATTTAACAATAGTTGAAATAACATAATTTTGAATATTTTATGACTTTCGTCTGATTAATAATGATTGAATTACAAAATAATATTTACTTTAGTTTAGAATTAGGAGTATAAACCTCATCTTCTAAAGCAGTTATTAAACCCGTCACCAACAACGAAAGTCCGACACCAATAACGCCTCCCGTTTGTGGATTTTTACCAAGATGATTTGCAATTGCCATTCCTGCGGCAGCTCCTGAAGTTAAAATGGCACTTAAACTACTAAAGTCCATTTCAGTGTTTTGTTTTTTGAATAGATTTTTCATAATAATTTGTTTTAAAATTAGACCGTAAAAGTAAAATCCCTTACTGTCAATTTGCGTCAGTGCCAAACAAATTGAAAAAAAACTAAGATGACATTAATTGTCAGATTGCTTTGCTACTTTTGAAGTATGAAAAAAGACAACAAAGAGCAACAACATCTCAATACACCACAAGTGTATCAAACAAAACAATTAGTCGAAATTCTCAAGAAATATCCTTTTGAGAGTAAGGAAAATCTAATTAAATATATCAGTACCAACAGAGAAAATAAAATTAGCGAACGCACTTTTCATAGAATAAAAGCGACTTTACGGAATGATTACGGTATTATAATTAAACATTCTAGGGCTAATAATGGTTTTTATTTGGATGAAGAAAAATCCTTGAATATTGACTCTTTTTTAAGTCATTTGGAAATCCTTGCCACTGCCGAACAAATTTCCAATAATTTAATTGAAAATAACAATTCATTGTCCTTTATAGAGTTCGAAAACAAAGCAGCGATAGAAACTATCCCGAATTTCAAAACCATTTTAGATGCCATTCAACAAAACGTACCTTTACGTTTTAACCATTATAGTTTTTATCATTTAAAAGAGGAAGAATACAACCTAAAACCCTATTTCCTGAAACAATACCAAAACCGCTGGTATGTAGTAGGTGAAACCGAAAAAGGCTATCGTACTTTTGGCATTGACCGAATAGAAAACATCATTGTTGGCTCTAAAAAATTCAAACCGAAAACCGAAGAAGCCAGAGACAAATTTAGTCACGTTATTGGATTAAACTATGTGGATCATAAATTGGAAAAAATACAATTGTCTTTTCACATTTCACAAAAACCATATATTGTCTCGCTTCCTTTACATCATTCCCAAAAAGAAATCAAGACCGATAACGAAAACTCTTTTAACATTGAATTACTGATTCACCCTAATTTTGAGTTCCGACAACAGGTTTTGAAATATGGTAGTTTGGTTAAGGTTATTGAACCAAAATGGTTGGCGGATGAGATTAAGGAGGAATTAAAGAACGGGTTTGAGGGGTACTAAAAATAGCTTTAAAACCAAAAAAAAACTCCCTAACATTTAAAAATTAAAGGGAGTTTGCTAATTAAAATAATTTAAAAGTGTTATAATTTTTGCTTCAATAATTTCAACAATATGTCATTATAAAAATCTTTATTTAAAATATCACCTTTTTTAACACCCTTGAATAATTTTTTTGCTTCAGGTAAAATTTTTGAAAAAATATCTTTTATTTCATTTTTGTCTTCTAAAGTATGTCCACTATCTAATAATTTTGCAACAGTAGCAAGCATTGCAGCAGATACAGAAACTGCAATAATTGCAGCTGCAACATCGACTATTCCTGTAGGCGGTAAAAAACTTTTTGCTATTAGAAACAGAGTTGTCCCTACAGTTTCAGCTGCAAAAACACCTAACATCGAAACTGCATCTGATTTGCTCAAAATTTTACCCGTATATAAATAGGACAAAGAAGCGATTGCAACAGCTTGGATAGCTCCTATATACAGCGCACTACCAGGTATAAAAGCAGCAGCTCCTGCACCTATACAAGCAGTAGCGATAATTCCAATAGCTTTTTTACTTTTATTTTTAAGCTCTTTTGCTAGTAAAATATCCTTTCCATTTTTTTCCAAAAAACTTAAAACATCTTCTCTCAAATCATCAACATATTTTAGTGTTTGTGGTCTGCCATATTCATCAACAGGTATTGAAGTTTCTTCTAATGTTATTGGATCCTTAATCATATCTTTGGCATCATAACCTCTTGAAACAATAGGATAAATTTTTTCATCAACTCCTAATAAATCTGCCCATTGATTGAGAATTAATTTTAAATTTTCTGAAGAAAAATTATCAGCTTTATTTAAAACGATGAATATTTTTTCTGATTTTTCTTTTAGATTCTTATAGTGAATGCGTTGCGATTCATCTGGAGAACCAGATAAAACAAGTATTCCAATATCTACACCTTCTGCAATCATATCGATTGTTTCTTGAGAATTTTCAGATTTAATATCATCTAATCCGGGTGTGTCAGCAATTTTAATGCTTTTACCAATCATTTGAAACTTGACTTCTGTAGTAATTCCTGATTTTGCTCCAACAACAAATTTAGGTTTATCTTTTTCACAATCAAAAAAGGCATTTAAAAAAGAACTTTTACCTGCACTTACTTTCCCAACTACCAGAATATTTAAAGTTGAGTTTACTTGTTTATTAAATTCCGAATACAATTCTTCGAATTTTTCATTTATTTTGTTTTCCATATTAATTTATTTTAAAGTTACTTTTTGTGTCGAAAGCATTAAATATTGCATAACCTTTCTGTTAAATTTAGCTCTATCAAGCTCTCTTTTATTTATATTTCCCAAATCTACCATCCCAAAACGCCAATTCTCGTCACTCCTCTTTTTATTTCACCAAACTCTTAACCACCCGCTCAATCCCATAATCCGCTTTTTTCAAATTCGCTAAAGTCAATTGCAAATCGATTCCATTGGCAACGATGTTTGCAGGATTACTCAGCCAATCTTCCATTCGTCGTTTGCCTTTAGATTGATTGATACATCTTAGTGTTACGCCTACATTTTCGGGGCAGTTTACAACTAATGCAATTTGGTCATCGGTTAAAATCGATTTGAATTGCGAATGAACGGCTTCCGAGGAACGCAAATGTTCATAATCATAAGGATCACCACCACGCAAGGTTTTTCCGGTGTAAACATCTGTGTAAAGTGCGAGTCCATTACCACCACGAATAAGTGCAGCTTTTTGCATCAAAGCTTTGGCTTTGGTAAAAACTTTATCAATTTCTGTTCTTCTGTAGGGTCTTGTAGGGTCAATCATTGGGGCTGATTACAAAGTATGGTATAAATGTAAGAAATAATTCCTTACAAGGAATCGCCTTACTAAATTTTATCTAAAAATATGTGAAATATTCAAAAACTTGGCAATTTTATTCTAAAAACACATCAAATAGCACCGAGATCTAAATTGTTCTCACAATTTACCTTTTGCTTTTTCTCTAAAAAACAAAAGAAATAACAAATAGCGAAAAACACGTCTTATTAGACCATTTCGCACAACAATTTTTCCAAACAAATCATTTATATTTGTAATTCGATTTAGATTAATTTTGAAATCCTAAATCCTAAATTTGAAAATTCTATTTCGAAAATGAGACATACAAGAATCAAAGATTTACTAAACAGCACCGCAACACTTCAAGTAGTGAATGCCAAAGGTTGGGTACGAACTTTTAGAAACAATCAATTTATTGCGCTGAACGACGGTTCGACCATCAATAATATTCAATGTGTGGTCGATTTTGAAAATACGGCCGAAGAAACCTTGAAAAGAATTACTACTGGTGCGGCGATTTCAGTAACGGGAGATTTGGTAGAAAGCAAAGGTGCTGGACAAAAATATGAAATACAAGTTACAACATTAGAAATCCTAGGCGACTCGGATGCGGAGAAATTTCCAATGCAACCAAAAAAACATTCCTTGGAATTCTTGCGTGAAAATGCACATTTAAGAGTTCGCACCAATGCTTTTGGAGCCATTATGCGGATTCGTTCGGTGTTGTCTTTTGCAGTTCACAGCTATTTTCAACAAAAAGGTTTTGTGTATGTCAACACACCCATTATCACTGGAGCAGATGCCGAAGGTGCTGGCGAAATGTTTCAAGTAACTTCCTTGCCATTAGATAATTTACCCAAAAATGAAGAAGGCAATATCGATTACAAAAAAGATTTCTTCGGAAAACATACGAACTTAACCGTTTCAGGACAATTAGAAGGCGAAACTTTTGCGATGGCTTTAGGACAGATTTATACTTTTGGCCCCACTTTCAGAGCCGAAAACTCCAACACTTCTCGCCATTTGGCTGAATTTTGGATGATTGAACCAGAAGTAGCTTTCAACGATTTGAATGACAATATGGACTTGGCAGAAGATTTTATCCAATATGTAATCAAATACGCGATGGATAAATGTCCTGATGATTTGAAATTTTTAGAAGGAAGACTTTTGGAAGAAGAAAAATCGAAACCACAAGCCGAAAGAAGCGAAATGACGTTATTGGCAAAACTGAACTTTGTATTGGAAAACAATTTTAAACGCGTTTCTTACACTGAAGCCATTGATATTTTGAGAGATTGCACACCAAACAAAAAGAAAAAATTTCAATACATCATCAACGAATGGGGAGCCGATTTACAATCAGAACACGAGCGTTATCTGGTTGAAAAACACTTTAAATCGCCAGTGATTTTGTTTGATTATCCTGCCAATATCAAAGCGTTTTATATGCGCCTAAACGAAGACGGAAAAACAGTTCGAGCGATGGATATCCTTTTTCCAGGCATTGGAGAAATCGTAGGCGGTTCACAAAGAGAGGAACGTTTTGAGGTGCTGGTCGAAAAAATGAAAGCCTTAGGAATTGACGAAGAAGAATTGTGGTGGTATTTGGACACACGTAAATTCGGAAGTGCCGTTCACTCTGGTTTTGGGCTAGGATTCGAAAGATTGGTGCTTTTTGTAACCGGAATGACCAACATTCGTGACGTAATTCCTTTTCCTAGAACGCCTATGAATGCTGATTTCTAAGACACGAGTGATTTGCCACGAAGACGCTAAGGCACAAAGCATTTTTTTAAAGTTAAAAAGAAATTCTGCTACAAAGTCTTAAAGACACGAAGATTTTTTAATAATTATTTTGAATAAAATGTTTTTATAGAGTATCCTTAATAAATAAAACTTGGCGCTTTTGCGTCTTAGCGGCGATAAAAAATGATAGATGAGCGAACAGAAGAAATAGCAAAAATAATAGTAAATTCAGCCTTTAAGGTTCATAAAAATCTTGGACCTGGTTTATTGGAAAGAGTTTATGAAGTTTGTTTAGCGTATGAGATAAACAAGGCGGGTTTGGAAGTTCAAAGTCAAATTGATGTGCCAATTGTTTATGATGGAGTAACACTTAAAGAAAAATTAAGACTCGATTTAATTGTTGAAAACACCGTAATTGTTGAAGTAAAAGCTGTTGAAATTGTAAATCCAGTCTGGCAGGCGCAAATCATTAGTCATCTAAAATTAACAGATAATCAACTGGGATTTTTAATTAATTTTAATGTCCCTTTAATAAAAAATGGAATAAAAAGATTCATCAATACAAAATGATTTTGCCGCAAAGGCACTAAGCCACAAAGAAAAAGAAAAAGACTAAAGCAGAAATTTTACTGAATTTTTAAATTAATTAAATTAAACTTTGTGCCTTAGTGTCAAAAAACGGCGTATTATAAAACAAAAAACTTTGCGTCTTAGTGCCTTCGTGGCAAATTTTCGTGGCAAATTAAATTAGTGTCTTATTATGTTAAAACAATTCCTTAACCTCAAACTTTCTCAAAAATTATCTCCACAGCAAATCCAGCTGATGAAGTTAATTCAATTGCCTACGCAAGCATTCGAACAACGTTTGATGGAAGAGATGAATGAAAATCCGGCACTAGAAACAGGAAGTGATGAGGAAGAAATTTATGATGACGAATTCGATAATGATGACATGAACGACGAATTCGACGATTATGATGATAAAGAAACCGAAGACATCAGCGACATCAACATTGATGAATATTTAAGCAGTGACGAAATACCAGATTACAAAACCCAAGCCAATAATTATAGTGAGGACGACGAAGAACGCGAATCGCCATTAGTAGCTCCTATTAGTTTTCATCAGGATTTAATCAATCAGTTGAACACTTTTATATTGAATGATTCCGAGCGAGAAATTGCAGAATTTTTAGTCGGAAGTATCGATGATATGGGTTATCTCCGCCGTAGCATTACAGATTTGGTTGATGATATGGCATTTACCCAAGGTATTTATACCGATGAAAAAACAGTCGAGAGAATGTTGCGTATCATTCACGAGTTGGAACCATCTGGCGTTGGTGCACGCGATTTACAGGAATGTTTGTTGTTGCAATTAAAACACAAAACACCAACGGAGTATGTGGCTTTGGCAATTGATATTATCGAAAATCAGTTTGATGCTTTTACCAAAAAACATTACGATAAATTACTGCAAAAATATGCTGTTTCTAGTGAGCAACTCAAAACCGCAATACATGAAATAGAAAGACTGAACCCAAAACCGGGAGGATCTTTTACAGGAAGCAACAGGATTACTGAACAAGTTGTTCCTGATTTTGCCATTCGGATTGAAGAAGAGGATTTGGTTTTGACCTTGAATGGAAGAAACGCACCATCATTGCACGTTTCCAAAGATTATCAGGAAATGATGCAAGCCTATAAGAATTCCCGAGACAAATCCAATGCGCAAAAAGATGCAGTACAGTTTATCAAACAAAAACTAGATTCGGCCAAATGGTTTATTGATGCTATCAAACAGCGTCAAGAAACTTTATTTGTTACGATGAACGCCATAATGCATTATCAGCAAGAATTCTTTTTAGACGGCGATGAAACCAAACTTAAACCGATGATCTTGAAAGACATTGCCGATTTAGTGGGTCTTGATATTTCGACTATTTCTCGTGTTGCCAATAGCAAATATGTGGAAACGCCTTATGGAACAAAACTGATTAAAGAATTTTTCTCGGAAGCAATGAAGAACGATCAGGGCGAAGAGGTTTCGACACTCGAAATCAAGAAAATTTTACAAAATACTATTGAGGAAGAAGACAAACAAAAACCGCTTCCTGATGATCAATTGGCTGAAATCCTTTTAGAAAAAGGCTACCCAATTGCCCGCAGAACTATTGCAAAATATAGAGAACAATTGGATATTCCAGTAGCGAGAATGAGGAAGAAAATTTAGATTGCAAATTCAGAAATTATAACTTGAAGGATAATTTTGCTGGGTTTCAAAGTTTTTGCTTCCGTTTGTTTATCAGTTTAAAAAGTAGTTAGCAATAAAATTGTGAATCACAATCGGGAAAGGAAATGTTTTTAAAGTTTCTAAATCAATACCGTTTTCGATAGTTCCTTTAAGTTTTATTTTCCAAAATTTAATGTGCAAATGTTGGTGTGTTAATTTATGAATGATGCTTATTGGGTTGATTTCTAATAGGCTTTCCACTTCGTTTTCTTTAAAAAAATCAGCTTGAATTTGCTGGGCAATAGATTCAAAATTTTCTACTTGGTCGGTTTCAATTAGCGGGAATTCGTAGAGATTGTGCCAAATTCCTTTTGCTGTTCGTTTTTGAATTATCGTATTTTCATTTTCATCGGAAACTACCAAATAATTAAAGTATCTATTTCTTACTTTTAACTTTTTCGATTTCACTGGCAGTTGACTGACTTTCTTTTTTTGCAAAGCGGCGCAACTAGTATTGAAAACACAAATACCACAATTTGGACTTTTAGGAACACATTGCAAAGCGCCAAACTCCATTATGGCTTGATTGAATAAAGCAGGATTAGCTTTTGGCATTAATTCAAAAGCCAAAGCTGCAAATTCTTTTTTGGCAGAAGCCAAAGCAATATCCGTTTCTATATCAAAATAGCGGGATAAAACCCTAAAAACATTTCCATCTACAACAGGTACAGCTTCGTTGTATGAAAAAGAAGCAATTGCAGCAGCCGTGTATTCACCAACGCCTTTCAATTTTAATAAGTTGTTATAGTTATCTGGAAATTTTCCTGATAATTCATTTGCGACAAACTGAGCTGTTTTGTGCAAATTTCGCGCTCGTGAATAATAGCCCAAACCTTGCCAAAGTTTCAAAACTTGTTCTTCACTCGCCGCGGCAAGGTCAAAAACAGTTGGAAAAGTATTTGTAAATGAAAGAAAGTAAGGCGTTCCTTGAGCAACTCTTGTCTGTTGAAGCATTATTTCGGAAAGCCAAATAAAATAAGGATTGTCGGTTTTTCGCCACGGTAAATCGCGCTTGTTTTCTAAATACCATCTTATCAATATATTGGAAAATTCCATTGTTAAATTTTAGTTAGCAAAAGTAAAAGTTTATGTTGTTAAATTTTAACGAATTAGCTTGAATATTAATATTTTTTATTCTTATATTTGCAACCTGAAAAAATAAGTATAAAATTATAAATTTCGAATTAAAATGACAAAAGCAGATATCGTAGCGAAAATCTCAGAAAAATTAGGTCTAGAAAAAGGAGATGTTCAGGCAACAGTTGAGACCTTTATGACAGAAGTAAAAAGTTCACTAGAAACTGGTGACAATGTTTATTTAAGAGGTTTTGGAAGCTTCATTGTGAAAACAAGAGCCGAAAAAACAGGAAGAAATATTTCAAAAAATACCACTATCAAAATTCCTGCTCACAATATTCCAGCATTTAAACCTGCTAAAGTGTTTGTTGATGGTGTAAAGACGAACAACGAAGTAAAATAAAAAAATTATTAATCACAAAATCAGCAGATTATGCCAAGTGGTAAAAAAAGAAAACGACATAAGGTAGCTACGCACAAGCGTAAGAAAAGGGCGAGAGCTAACCGTCACAAAAAGAAAAAGTAGTTTTAAACTACTTTTTTCTTTTTAATCGTTCATTGAAATTTGGGAAATTTCAAAAATTCCAAAAAACAAAATCCAAAATCCAAAAATTAATAAGTCAATATTGATTTCAAAATTGGAATTTATCAATTGGAATTTGACTTTCCCTACCGGGTTCAATACCTGTTAAAATTATTGTTTAATCCATCCTTACCGAAGTTAGAAGTTGGAAGTTAGAAGTTAGAAGTTTTTTGTAGCTACAAAAATCTGAAATCTGAAATCTGAAATCTGAAATCTGAAAGTTGGGATAAAAATTTACAGATGCATAAAGAATTAATCATTAGATCTAGTTCCGAAGCCGTAGATTTTGCCTTATTAAAAGATGGAAAACTAATTGAATTACACAAAGAACAAGAAACAAGCAATTTTCAAGTTGGCGATATTTTTATTGCCAAAATTAGAAAACCAGTTGCTGGGCTAAACGCTGCTTTTGTGCATGTTGGCTACGAAAAAGACGCCTTTTTGCACTATCACGATTTAGGTCCAAACCTTGCTTCCCAACTGAAATTCATAAAACTTGTAAGCGCAGGTAAAATAAAAGATTTCTCCCTAAAAAACTTTCAGTTTGAAAAAGAGATAGATAAAAATGGTTCGATAGCCGATATTATCAATTCGAATCAATCTATTTTAGTACAAGTCGTCAAAGAACCAATATCTACAAAAGGACCAAGAATTAGCGCTGAGCTATCACTTGCCGGAAGATTTATTGTTTTAGTTCCGTTTTCTGATCGTGTTTCTATTTCACAAAAAATAGAAGACAAAAAAGAAAAAGAACGTTTGAAAAAACTTGTACAATCCATCAAACCAAAAGGATTTGGCGTTATTGTTCGCACAGTAGCCGAAGGCAAAAGTACAGTAGAATTAGAAAAAGATTTGCAGAACCTCATAGAGAGATGGACTGCAATGTGTAAAAAATTACCAACCGCTCATCATCCGTCCAAGGTATTAGGAGAGCTCAATAGAGCTTCATCAATATTAAGAGACTTCTTCAACGATAGCTTTAGTAGCATCCAAATAGATGATGAAGAGTTGTACAACCAAACAAAGGACTATTTACAAGAAATAGCGCCTTCAAAAACATCGATTGTTAAGTTTTATCAGTCAAAAGACACGCCGATTTTTGAGAAATACCATATTGAGAGACAGATCAAAACCTCCTTTGGAAAAACAGTTTCAATGAGCAGAGGTGCTTATCTTATTATCGAACACACAGAAGCTTTGCACGTTATAGACGTTAATAGTGGAAACCGTTCTAATAAAGCATCAAACCAAGAAGACACTGCCATGGAAGTCAATATGATTGCAGCCGCCGAAATAGCAAGACAATTGCGTCTTCGGGATATGGGCGGAATAATCGTAATTGATTTTATAGATATGGGCAATTCCGAAAATCGAAATGTCTTGTTCAACTTCCTGAGGGAAGAAATGAACGATGATAAAGCAAAGCACAAAATCTTGCCACCGAGTAAATTTGGATTAGTTCAAATTACCCGACAAAGAGTAAGACCGGAAGTCAACATTAAAACTAGAGAAGAAGATCCAAACAATATTGAAGGCGAAATTGAAGCGCCAATTCAAATTATTGATAAAATTGCTCTTGATCTAGAAAGTACATTAAAAACAAACTCAGATGTTGTGCTTAACGTACATCCATTTGTAGCCGCATACCTTACAAAAGGTTTTCCATCGATACGTTCAAAATGGTTTTTTGAACATAAAAAATGGGTAAAAATCATACCGCGTGACGCTTACACGTATCTAGAATATCATTTTTACGACAAAAAGAAGAATGTTATTATAGCTTAAAGATGCGATTTATAGCGTCTCTTCATAAAACAAAACCGTCTCGATTTCATTATCGAGGCGGTTTTTTTGTGCCCATTATTTTGGTAAAACGGGAATAGCTAATGAAGATTTTTTAATTTGCTAGAATATAATTTTACAAAATTGACTAAAACCAATTATATTAGCCGAAATTTTAAAATGATTAAATGCCCACTACAATCGTCATTGACGCACGAAGAAAAGACTAAAGGCGTTTCGTGTTCCATTAAAAAACAAACAAAATAAATAGATGAAATCAGTTGTCGATATAGTTCATAACAATTCATACTTTTACCGCTTGAGTTTGGTGTTATTTGTAATAATAACGCTGTTTCTAATTTTGTTTTCTAGGGTAGATGGATTTATTTTTTTAAATAGTTTTCATACGCCCACTTTAAACCAAGTTTTCAATTCAATTACTTTTATTGGTGATGGATTATTTTCTATTATTGTTAGTTTTTTTATTCTAATTTTTGCTAAAAAGCACAGTAAATTAGCATTGATTGTAATGGTTGCGTATTTGAGTTCAGGTATTGTGGCTCAGATTTTTAAAGCTATAATTTATGCTCCAAGACCTAGTTTGTATTTCAAATTACACGAGTATAAATATTATATAGATACTTTTGCAACTAGTAGAGCTGGTGCAAATAGTTTTCCATCTGGACATTCTGCCTCGGTTTTTGCATTAGTTACAGTTTTTTCTGTGTATTGCAAACGAAAATATATTTCTTTTTGTTTAATTGTAATTGGGATTTTAGCTGGTTATTCCAGAATTTATTTGGCGCATCATTTTTTAATTGATGTTTTAGCGGGAATGATTTTAGGACTACTTTTCGGAACATTATCTTTAATTTGGTTAGATAAATTAGACTCCACAAAGATTAATGCTTTTTTGTCCAAGTATAATCCAGTAAAGAGAAATAAACGCTCCAATTCTATCTAAAATAACTAATGATTTACACTCAGTTTATAAAATTTGGACTCGTTGGTGCTACTGGACTAGTGGTTGATTTTTTTATTACTTGGCTTTTCAAAGAAAAATTTCATTTTAATAAATACCTGTCCAATGCACTTGGTTTTTGCTTTGCTGTTACAAATAATTACTTCCTAAACAGTTATTTTACTTTCGAAAACAACCATCCTATTGCTTTACAATTTATCAGCTTTATTGGAATTTCAGTTATTGGATTGGGATTGAATTTATTTATTTTATATTTGTTTCAAACCTATGCTAAACTGAATTTTTATTTGTCAAAAATGATTGCAATTGTGTTTGTCATTGTTTGGAATTTTACGGCTAATTATTTTTTTACTTTCAAATAGATTATGAACTCAGAAAAAAACAAATTGTATTGGCTCATTGCAATCGCTACTTTGATTCGATTCATTGTGGCGATTTCTATTGATTTAGGAAATGATGAGGTTTACTATCTAACCTACGCGCAACATCTACAGTGGAATTATTTTGATCATCCACCAATGGTGGCTTTACTCATTCGACTTACTACATTAAACTTACTTTTTACTAGTGAATTTTTTATTCGGCTTGGTCCAATTGTACTTGCTGCTGTAAACACCTTTTTGGTTTACAAAATAACGAGCCAAATTAAAAATGATAAAGCTGGTTTTATTGCTGCGGTCTTATTTTCGAGTTCCATTTATGCTAGTGTTATTGCGGGTATTTTTATTCTTCCGGATGCGCCACAATTGTTTTTTTGGATTGCTGCAATTTATTTTTTGATACAAATAGTTTATAGCCCAGAAACTAATGCTAAATTCAAACGAAATATTTTATTTTTTGGCGTTTTAGCGGGACTTTGCATTATGAGCAAAATCCATGGCGTTTTTCTTTGGTTTGGATTTGGATTGTATGTTTTGCTTTATAATAGAAGTTTGCTTTTGAACAAGTATATCTATTTGTCGGTGTTAATTACAATACTAATTATTTCTCCAATAGTGATTTGGAATATTGAGAACGATTGGATAACGTATAGTTTTCACAGCAATCGAGTTACTATAAATAGTGGCATTAATCCTAGTAGTTTTTTGAGAGAATTTCTTGGAGGTGCATTTTACAATAATCCAATCAATTATTTTTTGATTGTAATGACATTATTCGCTGTTCTAAGAAATAAAATCACAATTAACGTTGATGTTAAAAGGCTATTATTATTGGTGAGTTTGCCGTTGATTGTGGTGTTATTATTTGTTGCATTGTTTAGAGATACGCTTCCGCATTGGTCTGGGCCAGCGTTTGTAGGATTGATAATACTAACATCTTCTTATCTTGCAGATCTGAAAGTCAATTCAAAAAACCTTTTTCAATTACCAAAAAGCGTGATTGCTTCGGGAATTTTGATTAGTGTAGTTCTAGTTGCTGGACCTTTAGCTATTAATCATTTTCCGGGAACAATGGGCAAAACTGCCGATGATAATTTAGGTCTTTTTGATGCAACATTGGATATGTACAATTGGAAATTTTTCGAATCGGAATTTGAAACCATTCGAAAAAATGACATCCAAACGAAGAAAACAAACACCACTTTTATCATCAACAACAAATGGTTTCCAGCTGCACATATCGATAATTATATTGCGCAACCTTTAAAATTAGATTTTGTTGCTATGGGTACCTTAGAAGATATTCATACTTATTCTTGGTTAAACCAAAACCGAAAGCAATTGAAAATAGGGGATGACTCTTATTTTATTACATTCTCCAATTCTTTTTCAAACCCAGATGAATTGTATTCGAAGAAATTTGTAAAAATCAATAATCCTGTCATTGTAACGCAGTACAGAAATAATTTGCCTGCAAGAAAAATGCTGGTTTATTTGCTGGAAAAGTATAAGGGTTAGTTTATTATTAAGTAGAAAAGTTAGAAATTACTCCTTCACAATCTCAATTTTCCTTCTAATTTCATTTCCAAATTCATCGACAACTGTGATGTAATGAAATCCTGTTGTCGCTGAGATAGGCATTTCGTGAAAGGTTTTCGTCGCTCCTTTATACACATTATCAACATACCAAAATAACTTACTTTCCCGTTGCGAATGGGCTACTTTTATAATCACAGGCTGTATTTCACTGTTAAAATTTTTAGTTAGGTAAATTTTGCTGTTGGTTTTCGGGTAAATAAAATCCATTGTAGCCGTTTGTGTTCGCATACAATCATTTCGAAATGGGGGCAAAGGCAAATATTCAATATGCTGACTTTTGTAATACCAAGCCATCACAGGCGGTAGAACAAACCAATTTTTAGTTACAATATTCTCAATACTTTCACAACTGCTATTGACCTGAAATTGTTGCGATTGATCCAAATGTACCGTTTTATGATACGGACAAATTGTAGTGTTTTTTCCTTTCTTACAAACCCATTGTTTTATTGTTGGACAACCGTCTTTGGCCAAATGACCACTCAAACGGCACACTTCAACTTCTGCTAAATCTTTATATGGTGTGTCAAACCATCGTTGTCTGGGCAACAAATTAAAAACATCGAATAAAATGGGCGCTGCGCTAGTAACTCCAGTCAATGTTGGCCTTCCTTCTCCTGTTGCATTCCCAACCCAAATACCAACCACGTATCTCGAATTCGTTCCAATTGCCCACGCATCACGGTTTCCAAAACTAGTTCCTGTTTTCCAGGCAATTTTCAGCGAACTATCATAAAACTTCCAAGCTTCATCACCTTCGGGTCGATTGACTTGCTCCATTGCATTGTAGGTAAGCCAAATCGAACCTGCTCCTAAAATATTTTTTTGCTTGGTTTCGTTTCCAAAATCAATTTGGAAATCATCATCATAATTTAATTCGGCAAATTCGTTGGTTCTGTATTGCCCATGATTTCTATTAAAATAATTCAAAGTGGAAGACAAACCTGCATAGCTTCGGCACAAATCCCATAAGTTACTTTCGACACCACCCAAAATAAGCGACAAACCATAATGATTGGGTGGTTTTGAAATATCCCGCAATTTGAATTTCTGTAACTCTTCATAAAATTTGTTCACACCAAAATCTTGCAACATCAATACAGCCGGAATATTCAATGAACGCGATAGTGCTCGGTGCGCTGGAACTGCTCCGTCAAATGTCAAGTTGAAATTTTGAGGTGTATAGCCCGAAATTTGTGTCGGAATATCAGCCACAAGAGTATTAGGTAATAAATCGCCATCTTCAAGCATTCCAGCATATAAAAGTGGTTTCAGAATACTTCCTGTGCTTCTTGGCGCATCAATAATATCAACATCTTTTTGATGGTTGCCATCCGTGGGTGAATTTCCCACGTAGCTCATCACTTTTCTATTGGAAACATCAATGACCAAAATAGCCAAATTGTGAACCTCGTTCTGCTTGTATTGGTTGTAGTAATACTTTGCAATTTGATTGACTCTGTTTTGCAAACCAATTTCTATAGTCGTTTTTACCCGTGTTCCTCGTTGGTTCTTGGCAACTCGCTCTAATAAATGAGGAGCAATTTGAGGTAAGTTGTATGGTTTTTGAGGCAAAGGTTCATCTATCGAAAGTTCGTACGTTTCCTTGTCGACTATTCCTTCTTGATTTAATTTCAACAGTAATCGGTTGCGTTTATTCAATAATTTAATTAGGTTTTTTCCTGGATAAATCAAACTCGGAGCATTCGGTAAAACCGCCAAAGTAGCACTTTCCGCCCAAGATAATTGATGGGATTGTAAACCAAAATACCGCCAAGAAGCCATTTCGAGCCCCACCACATTTCCTCCAAAAGGAGCGTGGGAAGCATATAATTCCAAAATCTCATTTTTTGAATATCCCACCTCTAACCTCGTAGCGAGAATGAGTTCAACTATTTTTTCGAAATACGTTCGTCCTTTTCCGTTTCTAGACATTCGAATCACTTGTTGCGTCAGTGTACTTCCTCCACGAACGACTTTACCCGCTTTTCTGTTTTGCTTAAAAGCGTTCATCATCGCCACAGGATTGAATCCCGGATGTTTATAAAAATATTCATCTTCAAAATAGACAATACACTTCTTGAATTTATCTGGAACACTATCTTGTGCAGGAAATCGCCATTGTCCATCAAGCGCAATTTTGGCGCCAAGCAATTCTCCTTCTTTGCTTTCGATCACCGTAGAATAGGGCTCCTGAAACAAAGTTCGTGGCAACGAAAAATAATAAACCACCAACAGCAAAAATGATATTGATGATTTAATTTTATTTCGTTTTATCCAATTGATGATGCGTTTTAGGAACGCAATTAGTTTGTTTTTCAAAGCTGTTTCATTTAACCGCAAGGGCCACAAAGTTATTCGCAAAGTTCACAAAGAATATTTCAATTTCAGTTAAAATGATTTAGCCACAGATTTTACTGATTAAACGGATTTTTTATTTGAGATTTAATTATTTTTCAATCTGCGAAAATCCTTTCAATCTGTGTCATCCGTGTGTCATTAATTACTTCGCCACTTGAACCCAAAACCCTTTCGTTCTTGCTATAAAAGAATTATCATACATCGCTTCACATTGCAGTCCTGGCAAATAATACGTTCCCAGATAAGAAGCATTGAGCAATATTCTAAAAGTTTTTGTTTCTGCGGCTTTCAATCCAAAATAGAAATTGGTTCTATCATCGCGAATGTCAATATAATCCGCAGTGTTATTAGTGGCATCACCATAATCGGTAAAACGGGTATTTACAATTTCAAAACCGGAAGGTAGAATTTGCGATAAAGCTACATTTTCTACGCGCTCATTTTTCTGGTTTTTAACCGTTACTTCGGCAACAAACTCTGTTCCTTGATTGATTGTAGACACATTGATAACGCCCCCTTTTCTGTTTTTGAAAACAATCGAAGCTGAAACATTACTTTGAATCGCTTTCTCCTGACCAATTGGAAGAATTCCTATGTTCAAAACACGGACAAATAATCTATTCTTTCTATTGTTTTTTAAAGTCAAACTATTTGAACCCGTTTTGACAACCAAATTGCTATCGGTGATAGTTTTCATCGTTTTAACTGCCTGCGTTTTTCCATCTTTGGTAAACTGAACATCGATTACTTTAGGCCCATTATTCGTTGAAAATTTAGCCATAGCATACAAACAATAAGCTGTTGTTTGCGTACTCATCCATTGGTCGCTTGACATATTTTTAGCTAATTTTATTGCCATTGTAAATGCTTTTTGCTTTTGTCCAAGCAACAACATAGTTTCTAAAGCCATCGCTCGATTTCTATCGGCAGAACCATAATAGTAATAATTATAATTCGAATTATCATCAATTGTAGTTTTTAGCAACAAGTTCAAACCGGCAGATTTTTGTCCTGCCAAAACATAAGCCGAAGCCAGACGCAGTTTACTTTCGTTCGAAATTCCTTTGGTTTCCCGCAACCTGTTCATCGATGACAAATCGGGAGAGCCAGCTAAAGCCAAAGTATATAAGCGATAGGCTTGCCCTAAATCATTTCCATATTTGGGTTCAAATCGCCATTGTTTGGATTCTTTTTGTTGGAAAGAAAGCCATTTTGACTTGAAATTAATGGGTAAAAAATATCCTTTTTTCTCCGCTTCAATCATAAAATGGCCAGCATAAGAAGAACACCAATCATCGGCTTCTGTGCCACCTTGCCAGTAGGCCAGTCCGCCATTCGCCAATTGAAAACCTCCTAATTTTGCAATTCCCGCTGTTATATTTTTCTGCATTAATTGTTGACGAGTGGCATCCAAATCGACAATATCATTCAGATACAATTGTGGAAAAACAGCCGATGTGGTTTGCTCGACACAACCGTGGGGATACTGAATCAAATATTGTAATCGTCCATTCAAATTGATGGTTGGCATTGATGAAATCTCCAATTTTGCCTTATTACTTTCTGTAATTCCAAAAGTTTTCCAAGAAATGGTTTTCGTGCTGTTGGGTTCTAAAATTACATCGGTAAACGTATTGGTAACCGGATTAGGATTGGTCATATCGATTTCCACATCATAAACTGATTTGGCTGCACCCGAAGTCGCCACAATCTGCACTTTTCCAATTCCGGTAATGGAACCGACGGCCAAGTTAAAATAAGCCATTTTCTCATCAGGTTGTGCAAAAGAAAGTTTTTGGGTAGCACTGCCAATAACTTTTAATCCGTTATTAGTCTTAATCTGCACCGTAACCTTTTTGATGTTTTTTTCCATTGCAAAAATGGTAACTGGAATAGTCACTTTTTCTGATGGAGAAATTTTTCTTGGCAACGAAGCCAAGACCATCAAAGGACTGCGAACAGGAGTTGCTTTTTCGACACTTCCATAAGCACTTGTTGTAGCATCGCCAGCCACAATCATAGTTTTTACAGAACCAATATATTTCGGTAATTTTATTAGATGCGTTTTTGTTTGTCCTTTTTCTAATTTAAAAGGTCCTATATAAATCACAACGGGTTTGAAACGATTGGCTTTTTTGGCTTTTCCGCCTCCCAAATCCTGATCTCCTCCAATACTGAAAATCTGATTCACTTTTCCACCATAAGCCCCAATCACATCATCATAAATATCCCAAGTTTTTACACCCAAAGCTTCGCGGACATAAAAAGCATCCCAAGCATTTGGCGCTTTGAAACGGGTTAAATCCAACAATCCTTCATCAACTATAGCTATTGTATATGTCATTGCTTTTCCGGATTGTTCGCTCACTTTTACAGCAAATGATTGTTCTGGTCGCAATACATCAGGCATCACCAATTTAGGTGTTAGAATCGTATTTTTATCAACAACTTCGATCGGTACAATTCCATACATTCTAATTGGTAAATCATTCTTGGTTGAAGCGTGTGGTTGCAAAAGCGTAATATTAAAATACACATTCGGAGCCAAAGCAGCCGTAATCGGAATGTTTACTTTGGTTTCCCCTTTTTGGGTTTTTGCCCAAAGCGTTTGTACAACTTTCGAACCATTTTCAATAGAAATAATAGCTCGTCCTCCTTCACTTGATGGAAAAGAAATTTGAGCATTTTCGCCCACAGCATACTTTTCTTTGTCGGTTGAAAAAACCAACATATTGGCTGTTGACGCATCGGTGTTTTTGGTTTTTCCAGACCACATTGGCCAATCGATATTTACCGTTAAAGCGGTTGCGTGTCCGCC
>CAMCTL010000043.1 GCA_945878515.1 Flavobacterium psychrophilum
AAGCTGAAACAACAAAAGAGCCAGTTGGCGGCGAAACGAATGGCGGAACAAATTTCAAATTAGCAAATTTCGACAGAAATTATGTGCCCTTAGAAAGCAATTCAAAGGTAAAAGACCGTAATTTTTATTGGACGACATTGTTGGAAAAAAATAAACCAGTTAGTGATGCATTAGAAAAAGACGTAGCTTTAAATGCATATCTTGAAACAGCAAAACAAAGATTATCAGAAATTGCTGAGCAAAATAACGCTACTGCCGAGCAATATGCCACTGCTTTAAAATTTTCTAGCAACGAAAGAATTGTAATTTCAACAGCAGTTAAAAAAGCGGTAGATAATAATGTTTCCGTTTTCACGAATTTTAGCAATCAACATATCGGACCTTCGGGAGCTTTTATTCAGTTTAAAGATGTAACAAGTGTTTCAAGGTTAAACCAATTAATTGCCGAAGAAATGATGTTGGGCATCAATCAAATTATTGATACATACATTGCTGGAATTAACCCAAGATATCCAGATTTAGACAAAATCAGTTACACTGCAGATAGTGCCGCTTTTAAAACGTTAGTACGGAATTTAGTTGCCGAGTTAAATTCAAATAAAGCACAATACAAACTGTTTTATGAGCCGTATTTGAATTTTGCGCTGGGTGCATTAAAAATCAACAATAGAAACGAAGCAGGAAAGTTTATCCCATTAAAAGATGGCGAGAATGCAAAAGCCCATCAAAATATTCAAACCATCAATTGGAATAATTTTCAGTACAGTATGATTGTGGTTTTGGGCGATGCACCAAATGCTGCGGGAGATTTACCCAATATTAGTGTTGGGGGAATGGAAAGATGCGATTATGCAGTAACACTTTTCAATCAAGGAAAAGCACCACTTATTGCTTTTACAGGAGCTAATGTTGCCCCGTTTCAATCGCAATATCACGAAGCCATTGAAATGAAAAAATATGTAATGTCAAAGTACGGAATTCCAGAAAATAAAATTTTGGTCGATCCACACGCAAGACACACTACCACAAATGTTCGGAACATCGGCAGGCTTATTTATTATTATGGCATTCCTGCGGATAAAAAAGCCATGTTAACCACCACAAAATCGCAAAGTACCTATGTTGTTTCTAGCACGTTTTCAACACGCTGTATTAATGAAATGAAGCATATTCCTTTTACAATTTTTAGCAGATTGTCCGACCGTGATATAGAATTTACGCCCAAAATTGAAGTATTACATTTAGATTCATCAGATCCTTTAGACCCTTAAAAAATAGTAAAATGAAACGCTTATAGCAATTACCATTGACAATCTGGATCATGATTACTGGCGTTCCAGCTTCCATTAGAAAACAAATATTATAAACATATGAAAAATATAAACTATACCATTATTAAATTATTGACGATTTCATTTTTGTTTTTTGCTTGCCAAAACGATGACTTACCAAAAGCAAATTTCGACCTAAATATTGTAAAAGTATTTGCAGGGGAAGTTAAACACGAAAAGGTAAGTCTTGTTTGGCAGGAACCTGATGTAAATGTAAAACCAGAAAGTTACATTTTAAGTTGGTCGCCCAATGGTGAAAAAGTGGTTTTGGACGCTGGAACAACTAGCTATGAAGTGTCTGGTTTAGAGAATAACACAGACTATAAATTTACCATTCAAGCAGATTATGGTGCAGCTGGAATATCTGGAATCAATGAAATTCAATTGAAACCAATAGATGAACTGAAATTTAAAGTCTTGCCAGGAAATAAATTTGCAATTGCACTTTGGGATATTCCTAAAAGAAATGATATTTCAGGATATTCATTGACTTGGATGCCTGGAAATGGCAAAGCGGATATCGCTGCGAACAAAAAAAGTTATCAAATTACTGGTTTGCAAAATGATATTCTTTATACTTTTTCTTTTGCAATCAAATATACTATTGGTATTTCAAAACCTGTGCACTCGACAGCAACACCTGGCGAAATTTCTGCATATATTTTAAGTGATGATTCACCGCTTGTAGATGATGCTATTCAATTTACATATAATCCCGCTTATTTGCCAACAAGCACCGCAGCTTCTTGGAATTATGACTTTGGCGACGGAACGTCTAGCACGCAGCAAAACCCTGTTCATACCTATACTAAAATAGGTGTTTACGAAGTAAAAGTGAGTATTAAAGACGACCAAAACAACGTTTACAACGACTCTAAAAAAATATATGTTTGGGGCGAAAAGTGGAGTTACAACCTTGGTGCCGCAGTAAACCCACAAATACCTACAATTGCATCCGACGGCACGATTTATATTGGTTCAGAAGACAATACTAAATTCCACGCGCTTAATCCGAACGGAACTCTGAAATGGATCTATACTGACATTGCAGACAATGTGTATTCAACGGCTTCTATTGGCGATGATGGGACTATTTACGTAGGTTCTAAAGATAATTTTTTACACGCCATCAATCCAAACGGAACTCAAAAATGGAAATTCAATTTAGGAGCCGATGCCATTTTTTCTACACCTGCTATTGCTAGCGATGGCACTATTTACATTAGTTCAGATTCTGACAAACTGTTTGCGGTCAATCCCAACGGAACCCAAAAATGGGTCTTTACCACTGCTGGATTTGATATTCGATCATCGCCGGCAATCGCTAAAGACGGAACAGTGTACATCGCATCGGACGATAAAAACTTGTATGCTTTGAACCCATCGAACGGAACAAGTATTTGGTCTTTTCCTCTCGATGGCGTGGTAGAAGGCAGCATAGCTCTGGATACTGATGGAACTGTTATTGTAACCACAGACAAAGCTACTGGACAAGGAAATGTAGTTGCTGTAAAGCCAGACGGCTCACAGAAATGGAATACCGCTATTGCTGGTCGAATGATTTCCAGTCCCGCCATTGCCAACGGACGTGTGTATTTTGGTACTAAAGAAAGTAAACAATTAGTGGCTTTAAATGCAGCGAGTGGTTCTACATCTTGGACTTATACCGTTGGAGATATTATTGTAGCATCTCCAACAGTCGATAAAAACGGTGCTATCTATTTCGGTTCTTTTGACAACAATTTTTATGTCTTAAATCCAAATGGAACAGAGAAATACAAAATTAATCTCGGCAATAGAATTTGGTCTGCTGCTGCTATTCATTCAGACGGTACTGTTTATTTTGGAGGCTACGATTCGAAACTCCACGCTTACGAATTTTTTGCTGAAGGTTTATCTCCAGATGCTTGGCCAACATTTGGAAAAAATGTAAAACATACCGCAAGACAATAAAAACAATTACTAATTATTTAAACGATTTAAAACTTATTTCTAAAAACAACGAAAATGAAAAAATTTACATTCTTTTTACTAGGTTTTCTTTTTGCTCAACTCAGTTTTGGGCAAACGATTATTGCAAGGCAAGATTTTGAGGTTGAACCGGCTTCTCCTGCAATGACTTATGCAGCAACTACTATCGGAACAGGTACTGGTGGTATTAGTTCAGGTGTTTCACCAGCAGGAGGTAGACCAGTTGGTAGTAATCTATTTTCCGCTGGCACTCAAGGATATAGAGTTACAGGGGGTACAGGTACGCCAATAGCTGGACAAACATTAACTTTTAGTGCCGTTAACACTTCAGGTTACGAAAACATTAAGGTGAGCTATAGAGTTGCTGCTTTTTCCGTAGGTACAGTTAATGGTGGTATGGATACTGCTAATGAACAAGTTTTGTTGGAAGTTAGCCCAGATGGGGGAACTAATTGGTACCAACAATCAAGAGTTAACATTATTAGTTTTAACAATGCTGCGTGGGATTTTACTGGAGCTGCAGGAATAGGAACAAGAGCCTACTTAGCGAACAATTCTGTAACAACCCATTCCACTACTCCCACTGCGACTCCTCAAACTGTAACTGGTTCAGCTGCAATCACAACAGTAATAGTAACTAATTTACCCGCTGTAAATAATTTGCAAGTAAGAATAACTCCTCAGTCTAATTCAGCAGCCGAAGTTTGGTATATTGATGATGTTATTATTACAGGAACCGTAGTGACATCCGATACTACCCCTCCATTAGTTTCAACATTTTCTCCGTTAGACGATGCCACAGGTGCTTCTATCACTGGGGATTTAAGCATTAACTTTAATGAAAATGTAGCCAAAGGCACAGGAAATATCCTAATCAAAAAAACTTTAGATAACTCAATTTTTGAAACCATCGATGTAACTACAGCAGCGATTTCCGTTTCAGGGGCTACCGTAACCATCAATCCTGCTGGAACATTTGACAACTTAGCGGGCTATTATGTAGAAATACCTGCTGGGGCCATAAAAGACAGCGCTGGTAATGACTATGCAGGAATAAGTAGTGCTACCGCATGGAACTTTACAACGATAGGGATATCTTCCATTACTTTAGCAGATAACAGCACACAAGTAGCGGCAGCGGTTGCAGCTCAAGGAGCAACAGCTCATGTGTTGCACAAATTTTCTTTGGCTGTTGCAACGACAAATACTTCTTTAACAGGCGTTCAAGTAACTACTGCAGGAACTTATACCACAGCAGATCTTACCAATCTTAAAGTAAGATACTCCACAGATGCTACTCTCAATGCAAGCGATGCAACCCTAAGTACATATACTTCTGTACCTACAGCAGGAACACTCACATTTCCTAGTTTCGTTTCTCAAGCCATCAATGCTGGCAGTACAGGATATATCTTTATCACGGCAGATGTAACTGAAAGTGCTACTCTTGGAAATACCATCAGTATAGATGCTGTAACAACGGCTCAACTTACCTTTAGTGGTGGAATAAAATCAGGTTCGACCGCAGCGGGTGGAGCACAGGCGGTAGTGGCCAAAATCATAACTTTTGATTTTGCAGGACTTCCAGGAAGTCCAACAGTTACAGTTACGGCAAACTCTAACTTTAATAATGCCAACTTAACCGCATCTACCATTAGCAGAGGTGCTGGTTTGACAAATCCAGGTAATGCAGATAGATTCAATTCACAAAATTGGGCTTTAACTGATATTGCAACTGCAATTGCAAATGATGATTATGTAGAATTTACAATTACTCCAAATGCTGGCTATCAGTTTAGAGTTAGTTCTATTGTATTTAATATTATGCGTTCGGCAACATCATTGACAGGAATAGCTTTAAGAAGTTCTGTGGATAACTACGCAAGTAATTTAGATGCAGAAAAAGCCATTGTAGATATTGCCGACGTTACTGAAATAATTAGATTTACCTTTTCACAAGCAAACTCAAGCACTCCAGTAACTTATAGGTTATATGGTTGGGCAGAATCTACTGGAGGCTCAGGAGGATTTGAGGGAACTGGCAACGACATTATTGTTACAGGTACAACTGAAGCTACATTCACTACTTGGAACGGTTCAGCATGGTCAAACGGAACTCCAACAGCTTCGCTTGATGCCATAATCGATGGAGCCTATTTGACAAAACCAGTTATTGATGGAGGAAACGGTACATTCTCTGCCAAAAAAATTACTATAACCGCCACGGGTTCTTTGACAATTAATTCATTAACTAATGTAACGGTTCAAAACGAGGTAATCAATAATGGTACTCTTGCAGTAGAAAACAACGCCAACTTGATTCAAACCAACAATGTTGCCAATACAGGATCAGGAACAACAACTGTAAACCGCAACGGTAGTATTTTGAAACGTTTAGATTACACTTTATGGTCATCGCCAGTTGCACCAAATCAAACTTTGAAAGGATTCTCCGGACTTACGGTTGACCCACGATTTTACGAGTATCTTGAGTCTAGCAATAAATACAGTGCTGTAAATCCAGCTGCAACAACTTTTGCAACAGGAAAAGGATACTTAATCCGTATGCCTGATCAATATCCTGCTAATTCGGGTAATGGAACCGCATATTATGCAGGTCAAGGTATTAATTCAGCTCTTGCTTATCCAGGTGCGTTTAATGGAGTTTTAAACAACGGAAATATTCCTGTTACTTTAACAAAAAGCGAGGGAGTAAATAAAGGTTACGTTGCAGTAGGAAATCCATATCCATCAGTAATTGATGCTCAGAAATTTGTAACCGCTAATACAGCAAACATCGAAAATACTTTGTATTTCTGGAGAAAAACAAATGGAACTACAGAAGGTTCTGCTTATGCTACTTGGACCGCAGCTGGTGGAACAATTCCTACAGCTGGTACCCCATCTAGCGAAACACCAAACGGTAAAATACAAGTAGGTCAAGGTTTTTTTGTTCGAGCTAAAAATGCAGGTACAGTAAGTGTAGCTAACTTTTTTACCAATGCCATGCGTGATGAAGCGCCATCAAGCCAACAGTTTTTCAAACTGAAACAGCAAGTTCAAAAAGACCGCGTGTGGTTGAACCTTACAACTACTACTGGAGTCTTTAGCCAAGCTTTAGTAGCTTATCTTGATGATGCTACACTAGGATTAGACCAATATGATGGAAAATACATCAACGATAGTGATATTGCTTTATCAACAAGCATCAACAACGAAGAATACACCATCCAAGGTCGTCCAGCATTCGATGCTGCAGATGCAGTGGCTTTAAACTTCAAAACTAGCGTTGCAGGAACTTACAATATCGCAATTGATCATGCAGATGGTTTGTTCTCTAAAGGTCAAGGCATTTATTTAGTAGATAAAACTACAGGAATAACTAGCAACCTTAACGAAGGAGCTTACACATTCACAGCTAATGCCGGCGTTGATAACGCAAGATTTACATTGACTTACCAAAAAACATTGAAAATAGATGCACCACTTTTCAACGAAAACAGTGTATTGGTTTCAAGAAACAACGGAACAATAAGTGTAAACTCAAAAGCAGTAGCCATAAACAACATCAAAGTATATGATGTACAAGGAAGACTAGTTGCAGAACGCAAAAACGTAAAATCAAACACTGCTACATTTAGTAATTTTAAAACAAACCAAGTGTTCATTATAGAAGTGACTTCTGAAGATAATAATGTTGTTATTAAGAAAGTTTTGAACTAAGAGCTGCAATCAAAAATTAATTATAAAAAATCAATAAAGATGAAAAATATAGTATCAAAATTTTATGTAGTTGCAGCATTTATATGTTCAACAGCAATTGTGTTTGCACAAGAAGGACCAGGAGATGATTCGGATGATGTAGGCGGAATGGAAGGCGCAGACAACCAAGCCCCAATCGGCGATTACGCATGGATTTTGCTTGTTTTAGGATTAGTTTATGTTTTTTATAAACTAAAATCATTGTCAAAACAATCAAATGGCGATTATTAAAGCATGTAATGAATCGTTTTATTTCAATACATCATATCGAAATTGAAAGCATTTCAATCTGATAAACAAGCTATTATAAGCTAGTTTGATTCAGTTTTAAAAGTAATAATTTATTATAAAGCATATTTCAACTAATTTCTAAAAACAACTACAATGAAAAAAATTAAATTCTTATTACTAGGAATTCTGTTTGCTCAACTAAATTATGGGCAAACCGTCAATTGGGCTTACGCTATGCCTTCAGGATTTGCAATTAGACCTCAATCGCCCGCCATTGCTGCAGATGGTACTGTATATATTGGCGCTGCAAACTACTCCAGTTTAGCTACGAATTATACTTTTCGTGCTATAAATCCTGACGGAACTTTAAAATGGACTTATGCAGAAATGGGCGGTTATACCAATTCTTCAGCCGCCATAGGACGCGATGGAACTATTTATATTGGTTCAACCGACAATCGTTTGCACGCCATTAATCCAGATGGTACATCTAAATGGAAATCGATTGATACTGGTGATGATATAGTATATTCTACCCCTGCAATTGCTAATAATGGTACCATTTACATTGGTTCTTTTTCGGATAAATTATACGCATTTAATCCAGAAGATGGTTCCAAAAAATGGGAGTTTGTCACGACCGGATTTAATATTACTGCTTCTCCTGCCATTGCATCAAACGGCACAGTTTACATCGCTTCTGATGATGATAAATTATACGCATTAAATCCAGCAGATGGATCTATACTTTGGTCTTACAATATTGGTGGTGATGTGGAGGGTCATATCGCTTTAGATATGGATGGGACTATTTTTGTTGGAGTTGATGAAGGCACGGCAACTGGTTCTGTGATTGCAATAAATCCAGCGGGTACTTTAAAATGGAAGTCCATAAATACAGGACGAGTACTTTCTAGCCCAGCGCTAAACGATGGTTTTGTCTATTTTGGAACCAAAGACACCAATAGATTGTATGCTTTGAATGCTGCAACTGGAGTAGTGGCTTGGTCATACACAGTGGGCAATATTATAAATAGCTCACCTGCTATCGGCGATGACGGGAAAATATATTTTGGTTCGTTTGATGATAAATTGTATTGTTTAAATCCCAATGGTACATTAAACTTTGGCATAAATTTATCTTCTCCTACAACTACTTTCGATTTATGGTCTTCTCCAGCCATCAGAAATGGAAAGCTATACATTGGTTCTTATGATGGAAAGCTATATTCTGTTAATATACCATCAACCAACCCCGCAGGTTCAAACTGGCCTATGTTTGCTAAAAATTTATCACATAACTCCAGTGCAGATATCACTTCAACTTATTACTATTATACAGATACAGATGCAGATGGTTATGGTGCAGGTACCGCCGTTATTTCTTTCTCTCCGACTGCTCCAACAGGCTTTGCGGCAGTTGCAGGAGATTGTAATAATGCAAATTCTTCTATTAATCCTGGCGCTTTAGAGATCTTTGATGGAATTGATAATAATTGCGATGGTGATATTGATGATGGTTTTGCTTCAAACAGAATTAATTGGGCATTTAACTTAGGATCAAGAATAGAACCGCAGACGTCCGTAATTGCCACAGATGGGACTATATATATAGGTTCTGAAGACAACACTAATTTCCATGCAATAAACCCCGATGGAACTTTAAAGTGGATGTACACTGGACTTACAGACAATGTGTATTCATCTGCATCTATAGCTAAAGACGGAACTATTTATGTTGGTGCGAAAGACAATTTTTTACATGCTATAAATCCGAACGGAACTCAAAAATGGAAATTCGACATTGGTGGTGACGCTATTTATTCTACCCCGTCGATTGCTAAAGACGGTACAGTTTATATAGGATCTGATGCAGATAAATTATTTGCAGTAAACCCTGATGGTACTCAAAAGTGGGCGTTTTCAACTGCCGGATTTAATATTCGATCTACTGCTGCTATTGCGCCAAATGGGACAGTTTATATAGCTTCAGATGACGATAAATTGTATGCTTTAAATCCAGTTGATGGGTCAACTGTTTGGTCATACACTCTTGGTGGCGATGTTGAGGGCGGAATTACCATAGATACCGATGGAACTATTTTTGTTGGTGTGGACGAAACCGCTACAACAGGCTCGGTGCTTGCAGTTAATCCAAATGGTACATTAAAATGGAAATCAGCGACTACTGGTAGAGTACTTTCTAGTCCTGCATTAAATAATGGTTTTGTCTATTTTGGAACAAAAGACACCAATAAATTATTTGCTTTGGATGCTTCAACAGGAACAGAAGCATGGTCTTATACTGTCGGAGGTATTATTAATGGCTCTCCAACTGTTGGCGATGACGGTAAAATTTATTTTGGGTCATTTGACGATAAATTGTATTGTCTTAATTCTGATGGTATACTAGACTTTAGTTTAAAAATAAGTTCCTTTGATTTATGGTCTTCGCCAGTTATTAAAAATGGTAAATTATATATTGGTTCTTACGATGGAAAGCTCTATTGTATTAATATACCATCCACAAATGCAGCAAGTTCCAACTGGCCAATGTTCGGTAAAAATTTAGCGCATACTTCAAGCGCCCAATCCCTTTCGGATATCCCAACAACTCCCTTAACTTTTTGCAAAGGCGCAACAGTTGCATCTGCTGTTGGAACAACGAGTTTAAAATTCTATGCTGCCTTAACTGGAGGAACTGCATTACCAGGAACTGTAGCTTTGACTACAAAAACTTTCTATGTTACCGAAACTGTAAACGCTATAGAAAGCGCGCCTAGAGTAGCAGTATCTATTATTGTAAATGCTTTACCGACCGAAGTTATTGGAACAATGACAAGCAATACAGCAGGTACAACTCCAGGAACATTTGCAGCAACCACTTTAGCTGTTGGTTCATTTGTAGGAACACCTACAACAGTTTCGTATAGAGTACCAGCATTTGTAGGCGGTAATTCTTATTTCTGGACTGTACCAGCAGGCGTTAGAATTGTTGGCCAAGCTGAAGGAGTAAGAACAGTAACTCAAACAGGTGCCAATGGTAACGTTTTAAATGTAAACTACAGCGGTATTGCAGCAGGAATAGGTTCAGTAGGAACAATAACAGTACAAGCACAAAATGCAAATGGTTGTAATGGAACAGCAAAATCTGTAACGATAACAAAAGCATTACCATTAGCACCAGCAGCAATTACGATGCATGACCTTTCTTTGCCATTACCTACTAGCGGTATTCCAACAGCGGTGAAATCATTTGCAAAATATATGGGTACCAATGCTGTATTAAGACTAACAGCAACCCCATCATTAGCAGCCACTTCTTATGAGTGGAATCTACCAGCAGGAGTGAACCAATTATCAGGCGGAACAAACAATGTAATCACAGTAAATTTTGCTGGAGTTACAAGCGCAAACACAGATAATTTTATTACCACAGCCGGTGTATCAACAAATGTACTAAGAATAGGCGTGAAAGCAGTAAACGGAGTAGGCGTATCAACAGTTTCAAATGCAGCTTTAGTCAATCCAACCACTACATCTACAGCAAGATTATTGACATTGACCGCCGTAGCACCAGCCGCACCAACATTAAAAATGTTTGATATGGCAGTGAGTAGTACGGTTGCAGTTACCGATATTAGCAAATACATTGGCTCTAGCACACCACTTACCTTAGTAGGTACGGTAGCAGCTACAACACTAGCAAGTTCATTCTCTTGGGAATTGGCAGAAGGTGTAAATGTAGTTGCAGGATCGGTTCTTACTTCAAATACAATTAGAGTAAACTTTGAAGATGTAGAGCCAGGAGCAGCTTTGTTATATTTGGGAGTAAAAGCAGTAAATGGTGTTGGATCATCAGTAAAAAACAATGCACCAGCAAGTTCATCAACGGCTACCTTGCTTAAATTATCAGCTGGACTTCCGTCAGCAGCTGGAACAGTTGTAGGTTCGCTAGCGATTTGTTCAAACCAAGCATCTAGTGTTATTTATACCATCACCGCGGCAGCATCGAAAACAAACCTGTATATTATTACATCACCAGTAGGCACAACAATCACTGGAGGAGTAATGAATACAAGAACAATCAATGCAGTAGCAGGTGCAACATTCACGGTGAATTATCCAAACGGATTTACATCGGTAAGACCAACTCAACGAAGCATTTCGATTCAGTCGGTAAATGGTTTTGGAGTTAGTGCGCCTAAATTACTTACCTTAACTTCGAAAGCTTGTACGACTAGCAGCAGAACTGCAAAAGTGGCACCTATAGCGCAAGATTTCAAAGTAATTGCGTATCCAAATCCATCATCAGGAGTATTTAATTTGGCAATCGAATCATCAAAAGCATCGGCTACTACTATTCAAGTATATGACATTCAAGGAAGAATGATCGAGAATAAGCAAGTAAATGCAAATGCTGTAGAAATCGGTGCTAACTATACTTCTGGAATCTACAATGTAATACTAGAAAACGCTGGTCAAGCTAAAACAATTCGTTTGATCAAGAAATAATTATTAATTCATAAATAACAGGCAACCAATTTTTTTTGGTTGCCTTATTTAAAATAAATACTTAAAACAATTAAACACTAATTCGCAAAAACAATTATCATGAAAAAAATTACATTTTTATTACTAGGATTTTTGGTTGTTCAATTCAGTATTGGGCAAACGATTAATTGGTCGTACAATATTGGTTCTCCTATAAATCCGCAGATACCAACAATCGGTACAGACGGAACAATTTATATAGGCTCGGAAGACAACACTAATTTTCACGCCATAAACTCCGATGGAACTTTAAAATGGACTTACATTGGAATTACAGATAATGTGTATTCAGCAGCATCGATAGGCAGTGATGGGACAATATATGTAGGTGCAAAAGATAATTTTTTGCACGCCATTAATCCTGATGGAACGCAGAAATGGAAATTCGATATTGGTGGAGACGCTATCTATTCGTCGCCTGCTATTGCAAATGATGGAACAATTTATATTAGTTCTGATGCAGACAAATTATTCGCAATCAATCCTGATGGCACTCAAAAATGGGCTTTTACCACCGCAGGGTTTAATATTCGATCTACGCCAGCTATTGCGTCTAATGGCAGGGTTTATATAGCATCAGATGATAATAAATTATATGCTTTAAATCCAGTGGATGGTGCAATTATTTGGTCATACAACGTTGGCGGAGATGTAGAAGGCGGTATAACTTTAGACACTGACGGAACTATTTTTGTTGGGGTCGATGAAAACGAAATAATAGCCAATACTGGTTCTGTTATTGCCATTAACCAAGCTGGTACTTTAAAATGGAAATCCGCCAATACGGGTAGAGTTATTTCTAGCCCTGCACTAAATAATGGTTTTGTCTACTTTGGAACAAAAGACACCAATAAGCTATTTGCGTTGAACGTTGCAACAGGTACAGAAGCTTGGTCGTATCCTGTTGGAGATATTATCGTAAACTCGCCAACTATTGGCAACGACGGTAAAATTTATTTTGGCTCTTTTGACGATAAGTTGTACTGCCTTAATGCTGATGGTACGCTTAATTTCGATCTAGTATTAAGTGCGGGCTTTAATCTTTGGTCATCTCCTGCAATTAAAAACGGAAAGTTATATATCGGTTCTTATGATGGAAAATTATATTCTATCAACATCCCTTCGACGGATGTTGCAAATTCAAACTGGCCTATGTTTGGTAAAAATCTGCTACACACTTCGAGTGCTGATACTACTTTGAGTATTTCCGATTTGAATATAATTGTAGCCGAATCTTTGAAAGTGTTCTATGATAAAGAAGAATTAAACATAGCGATTGACGGGTTTAATAAAATAGGTAAAGTGTCAATTTTTGATTTGTTGGGACGAAATATTAAATCCCAGACTGTCGATTTTCAATTTAATGCTATTCAAAGAATATCTTTAAGCAATATTAAATCAGGTTTATACATTATGAATATGAAAAGCGAAAATAATTCGGTTATTGGAACAAGAAAATTTATTGTAAAAAACAATTAGAATGAAATACAACTCTATAACATTAGTACTTTCCATATTTGCTTTAATTTTATCGTGCAAACCAAGTTACAATAGTCTATTAAAGGACTCAACTACCACGCTATCTAAGCAGAGGATTGATGATTTAATTGAACGATTCAACGATTCCGAAGCAAAAGATGTCATGGTTATTGCGCACAGAAGTGATTGGCGCAATTTTCCCGAAAACTCACTCGAAGCTATGGAAAGTGCTATTATTATGGGAGTTGATATGTTAGAAATGGATGTGGCAAAAACTAAAGACAACCATTTGATTATTATGCACGACAAAACACTAGACAGGACAACCACTGGAAAAGGTTTGGTTGCTGATAAAACTTTGGATGAAATAAGAAAATTATACTTAAAAAACGGAGCAAACATTGCCACAAAATACAGAATTCCAACTTTAGAAGAGGCTTTAATCTTAAGTAAAGGAAAAATTTTGGTCAATCTTGATAAATCTTATGAATATTTCGGTGAGGCATTTCAAATAGCTAAAAAAACAGGAACAACAAATCAAATCATTATCAAAGGATTTAATAAAACCGTAGATCAAGTGATTTCAGATTTTGGTTCAAAGCTAGATTCCATCATTTTTATGCCAGTAATCAATCTTGACACTGAACCAAAAGCTGTAAAAGTAATAGATGATTTTCAAAGAAAATTGAAAGTGAAAGCAATTGAAATCGTTTTTTCTAAAGACACCTCAATAGTTCTAAAAAAGTTTTCGCAAATAAAAAACAAAGGCAGTAGAGTTTGGGTCAATTCACTGTGGTCGTCTTTAAATGCTGGATACGAAGACGACGCTGCAGTAAAAAATACCGATAGTATTTATGGTTGGTATGTAAAAAAGGGCGTTAATATGATACAAACCGATAGACCTCAATTGCTTATCGAATATTTGAAATCAAAAGATTTGCATAACTAATGATCGAATTTTGTTTTAATTAGTATAGGATCATAGAAAGAGATTTAAAAGTTGTTGTAGAAATATCGGAAGATTAGTAATTTAAAAAAATTTAAACCATAATTTTAATTCACACTATCTTAATAAATAAGAAGTGTATTCCTAAGGGTTTATAAATTATTGATAATCTGTATTTTCAACCTTATATTATGAAAATTAAATTACTTTTTTTTACGATTATTTTGTTTCTCGTTTGTGGGACTGGTTATGGGCAAATATTAACTTTTGAATTTAACGGCATCAATACTGCTGTAATTACAGCTCCCTCTACCTTTAATAATTCTAACTTAAACCCTTCTACAATAAGCAGAGGTGCAGGACTCACGGCGGTAAATAATACCAACAGATTTAATTCTCAACAATGGTCATTAACTAATATTATCAATGCAATAGCGAACGATGATTATGTCGAATTTACAATAACACCAAATACGGGCTTTCAGTTTTCTGTCAGTTCAATGGTATTCAACATTCAACGATCAGCAACGTCACTACGGGGAATTGCATTGAGAAGTTCTGCGGATAATTATGCAAGCAATTTAGATTCAGAAAAAGCTATAGCTGATAATACTGACATTACGGAAGTAATTACATTTACATTTACACAGACAAATTCAAGCACTACAGTAACTTATAGATTATACGGTTGGGCAGAACAGACTGGCGGTTCAGGCGGTATGGAAGGCACAGGGAATGATATTGTTGTAAATGGCACGGTTACGGCTGCACCTGCAACACCCACCCTTTCAGGTACGCCAACATCATTAACGGGTTTTAACTACAATGTAGGTTCTGGACCATCGGCAGTTCAAGACTTTACCTTAACTGGCAATACTTTAAATGGATCGGATGTAACGATTACAGCATCAGATAATTATGAAATAAAAGATAGTGCAGCTGGTTCTTACGGACGGATAATAACCTACACTGCTTATAACGGGACGTCTAGAACTATAAACGTCCGTTTAAAACCTAGTTTACCATCGGGTAGCTATCACAGCGAAAACATCATTATTAGTGGAGGAGGAGCACCGACAATAAATGTTGCTTGTAGCGGAACAGTAAGTCCTACTATTATAACATTTGATTTTTTTGGATTTCTAGGCAATGAAGCTACTGCCAATTCTAACTTTAACAATCTAAACTTAACCGCCTCTACAATTAGCAGAGGTACTGGAGTAACTGCAACAACTAATGGAAATAGATTCAATGCTCAAGAGTGGTCTATAACAACTATTGCGGATGCCGTTACAAATAATGAATATATAGAATTTACTATTACACCAAATGCTGGTTATCAGTTTTCGGTCAGTTCGATGGTTTACAACATGCAGCGCTCCCCCGCTGGTTTAAGGGGGATTGCCTTGAGAAGTTCTGCAGATAATTATGCAAGCAATTTAGATGGAGAAAAAGCCATTGCGGACAACGACAGTAGTACTGAAATAATCACTTTTACTTTTGCACAAGCAAATTCTATAATTCCTGTAACTTACAGATTGTACGGTTATGCAGAAACTACAGCAGGTACTGGCGGCATGGAGGGAACGGGCAATGATATTGTTGTAAATGGTATGGTAACTGCTTCACCTGCAACACCCACCATTTATACCTCCGTCGCTACGGCAACTGGCTATATCTACAATGCCGGTTCTGGACCATCAACTTCACAAACTTTTAATTTGAATGGAATAAACCTAACTGGTTTTACCTCTGATCTTACCCTATCAGCGGTTGGTACTAATTATGAAGTTTCAACAAACAACATCTCTTTTGGGGAGAGTAGAACGGTTTCTTATACCTCGGCCACACTTACTTCAACACCTGTATACATTCGCTTAAAAGCTGGGCTGTTGGTTGGTAGCTACAACAGCGAAAACATCAGCATTAGTGGCGGTGGAGCAACCACGATAAATGTGGCTTGTAGCGGAACAGTAAGCCCCACTATCATATCATTTGATTTTCTTGGACTTCTTGGTAATGAAGCTACTGCCAACTCTAACTTTAACAATCTAAACTTAACCGCCTCTACAATTAGCAGAGGTTCTGGAGTAACCGCAACTACTAATGGAAACAGATTCAATGCTCAAGAGTGGTCTATCAGTACTATTGCAGATGCTGTTACAAATAATGAATATATAGAGTTTACTATTACACCAAATTCTGGTTATCAGTTTTCAGTCAGTTCTATGGTGTACAACATTCAACGCTCCCCAACAGGTTTACGAGGAATTGCCTTAAGAAGTTCTGCGGATAATTATGCAAGCAATTTAGATTCAGAAAAAGCCATACCAGACATTGACAGTTCTACTGAAATAATCACTTTTAGTTTTGCGCAAGCAAATTCTATAATTCCTGTAACTTACAGATTATATGGTTATGCAGAAACTACAGCAGGTACTGGCGGCATGGAGGGAACGGGCAATGATATTGTTGTAAATGGAACAGTAACCCAAGTAACCTTGGCTACCGATTATTTTAGAAGTAAAGTTACGGGCGATTGGGAAATTGCTACAAGTTGGGAGTCGTCGCTGGACAATATTTCTTGGATAGTCGCTACTTTAGTACCAACAAATACCGCTAACACTATTACGATTTTAAATGGTCAAAATATAAATGTTAACTCGGCAGTTACCGCAGGATCTGTGATTGTCAACTCGGGCGGAACTCTAACTTTAAGGGGCAACAACACATTAGAATTGAAATCGGGCGGCACATTTACCATAAATAACGGTGGGACTGTAAAGATTCAAAACACCAATGGTTTTTCGGGCAGTCCTACCACAGCTATAAGTAGTTACAATTCGCCATCCATCACTCTCAATGCTGGTTCAACTGTAGAATATGCAGGAACAAATCAAACCATTACACCATCGGGCTATTCAAACCTTACTATTTCAGGAATTGGCTTAAAAATACTAGCTGACACATCAGAAGTATTAGTGAGCAACGAACTTAAAGTAACAGCAGGTACTTTGCAAATAGATGGCAATAAATTATTAACCGTTACAAATGCAATTAATAACACTAGTGGCAATCCTATTGTAATTTCTAACAACGGGAATTTAGTACAACTCACCGAAGTAGATAATGCTACAGCAAATGCTAATACCGGCAATATCAAAATGACGCGAACCTCCCGATTAATGGCAGACAATGATTATATCTACTGGGGTTCTCCGGTAAAAGAAAATATTCTTTTACCTACATCACAAATTCCCACTAATTTTGATTCCACCTACCAGTGGGATTTAACAGGTGTTATTGATGGTGCTTGGAATGCACTATCCTCTATTGTACCTGGACGAGGATTTATAACAAAAGTAGCATCAGGTGTAACTACTGCCACGGATTTTGATTTTACAGGAACACCTAACAACGGCACTGTAAATGTTACAGCAAACGGATACGATACAAATTTTAATCTTGATACAACAGGAAATACCATATTATTAGCCAATCCGTATCCAAGTGCATTAGATGCGACAAAGTTTGTAGAGGCAAACAATTCAATACTGGATGGAACACTTTATTTCTGGACTTCTTCAACAGCTAATGCTGGGGGAGCATATAGTAATAATGATTATGCTACTTGGAACAAAATGGGCGGAACAGCAACAGCACCTCCACCATCAAAACCATTAGATACAAGTTTGAAACCAGCTGGTACAATTGCGGCTGGACAAGGTTTTTTTGCAGATATTCACGCCGATGGAAATATAACTTTCACAAACGCCATGCGAGAAAGAACCACATCAGGCAATTCTCAATTTTTTAAAACCACAAAATCAAACAAAACTAAATCAGAAAGACATAGGATTTGGCTCAATCTTACCAATCAGAAAAATGCTTTCCGCCAAATATTGGTGGGTTATATTAGCGATGCAACCAACGGTTTTGACCGTTCGTTTGATGGCGAGGCTTTCACGGACAATGAAATTAATATTTACTCTATTTTAGAAGATAAAACCTTAGTTATTCAAGGACGTGCCGTGCCATTTAACAACGCTGATATAGTGCCATTAGGCGTTTCAATTACAAACAGAGGACAGTACACCATTGCAATTGATGAAGTGGATGGATTGTTTACCAATCAAGAAATCTATCTTGAAGACAAACTTCTAGGAGTTGTACACCTCCTTAATTCACCCTACACTTTTAATACTACCGCGGGAACTTTCAACGACCGTTTTGTTTTGCGATATACTAGCAAAACCTTAGGAGCGAATGATGCGGAGATACTCGATAATCAAGTTTTGGTTTCTATAAAAAATAAACTAATAAAAGTTAATTCAAAAGGAGCATCAATAGACAAAGTTAGTGTTTATGACCTTGTGGGCAGGCAATTATTCAACAAAGACAAAGTGAATAGCACATTAGTGACAATATCCAATTTAAGCTCAGCTCAGCAAACCTTTGTGTTAAAAATCAGTTTGCAAAACGGAAACGTGATTACTAAAAAAATCATCTTTTAATCCGAAAGATCATTAAGAAGAATTAATATTTAGAATACGTAATGAATCTCACGGCAATATTGATAGTTTTAGCGGAGCTTTGAAAGAACCCTTCACGACATCATCGCCTTAGTTTTATTCATATTGTTTTGATAGCTATTTTTCTGTGCCTAAAAATTTAAAAAAAAAATACAGGCACAACTTTGTGCCTAAAAAATAATTTTAAAAAATTTGACCACAAACTTGTGGTCAAATTTTATTATTTGAAAAAAAGACCACAACTTTGTGGTCAAAAAATTATATTTTAAAAATTGACCACAAAATGAAATTAACACAAATATTTAGAAATCAATTGGGGCTTTAGCAAGAAATCATGTAATCTAGTGGGGGAAAGCGCAACAGTACGTAGTTTGCGCAGGAACGTTTTTCAGAAATTTTCAGAATTGATTATTTAAACCGTAAATTCGCTTTACATAAATGCCATTTTTTTACCATGTATTTTTTATCCAAAGAATTACTTTTTCCTCCCGTTTCCGAAGCCAATAATGATGGAATTCTCGCCATTGGCGGAGATTTGTCTTCAGAACGTTTGATGCTGGCATACAAAAGCGGCATATTTCCTTGGTTTGAAGAGGGAGAACCTATTTATTGGTGGTCGCCAAATCCAAGAATGGTTTTGTTTTTAGACGAATTGGTGGTCTCAAAAAGTATGCGAAACATTTTGAATCGAAATATTTTCACAGTTACTTTCAACCAGAATTTTAAAGAAGTAATTTCAAATTGCCAAAAAATAAAACGTAATGGCCAAAACGGAACTTGGATTACCAATGATATGATTGAAGCCTATTGCAAATTGAATGAAGTGGGCATTGCAAAATCAGTTGAAGTTTGGCAAAACAACGAATTGGTTGGCGGTTTATACGGTATCGATTTGGGACATGTGTTTTGTGGTGAAAGTATGTTTTCTAAAGTTTCGAATGCTTCGAAAGTGGCATTTATTGCTTTGGCAAACTATTTAAAAAATGAAAATTATAAAATATTGGATTGCCAAGTATATAATGAGCATCTCGAAAGTTTGGGCTGTCGTGAAATTGATAGAGCCGATTTTATGGAACTTTTAAAAAGTAAATGATTATTAATATGGAATAAATTAATATTAAAAAAGTTTAAACCACATAGAATTTTTTAAACAGGTAGGCGCTTTGCTTATCATAGATTTACTTCGTCAGTTCATTTGTTCGGGTCATACTATGTGTAAATAAAATACCTATGAAAATCTTTATAAATTATTTATTTTTTCAATTTCTATGTGGTTAAAAATTATTATTCAATTTAGGTTATTAGAAAAAGATACTAAACCCTTAAATTGCAATAAAACAAATAATTATGAATAAATATGTTGTAAAAGAATTGTACATCTACCCAATCAAAAGTTTGGCTGGAATAAGTGTTGAAAGTGCCAAAGCCCAAGAAATGGGTTTTGAAAACGATAGGCGTTGGATGCTTATTGATGAAGAAAATCAGTTTATTACCCAACGGAAATATCCCAATTTGAGTCAGTTTTATCCTGAAATTAAAGGAGATAAAATCGCCATTTTTCATCAGGATTCAATACATGAATTTTCAATAAATGAAACTTTAACTGAACCTCTATTTTCAAAAGTTTGGGATGACGAAACTAAGGTTTTCGAAGTGAGTAAGGCGACTTCAAAATGGTTCAGCGGTGCACTAGGTTTTGAATGTAAATTGGTAAAAATCGTAAATAATGGCGACAGAAAACACAGCAGCTCAAAATTGAATACGACCCTAAATGTAAGCCTTGCCGATGGTTATCCGTATTTGCTAATAGGTTCAGAAAGCTTGAATTATTTAAACGATAAATTAGAAGAAAAGATAACAATTCAAAGATTCAGACCCAATATTGTTATACATAGTTTGATTGGTCACGAAGAAGATTCGTTTGATAATTTTCAAATCGGAAATGTAAAATTCAAGAATGCAAAACCTTGTGGTCGATGTATCATGATCAATAATGACCCAAAAAATGGTGTGGTAAAGAAAGAACCTTTGAAAACTTTGAGTACGTACCGAAAAGTCAATAATTCAATTCTTTTTGGAACCAACATTATGTGTTTGAATGAAGGAGAAATTAAAGTTGGTGATTCTTTTAGTTTTTAGGTAAACTTATTTCAAAGTCTTCTCCAACAATCTTCCACGTGATCATCTACCATTCCTGTGGCTTGCATGTGGGCATAAACCACAGTCGAACCCACAAATTTGAATCCGCGTTTTTTTAAATCCTTGCTAATTTCATCTGAAAGTGGCGTTGTGGCAGTAACTTCCTTTAACGTTTTTCGATTGTTTTTTATGGTTTTTCCGTCCGTAAAACCCCAAATGTATTTGCTAAAACTACCAAATTCCTCCTGTACTTTCATAAAGGCAATTGCATTCGAAACAGCGGCGCGAATTTTCAATTGATTGCGAATTATTCCAGCATCGTGTAATAATTCCTGGATTTTTTCTTCTTGATATTCTGCCACTTTTTTATAGTCAAAATTGTCAAAAACATTTCTAAAATTTTCTCTTTTGTTTAAGATAGTAATCCAACTCAAGCCAGCTTGAAAAGTCTCCAAAATCAGGAATTCAAATAATTTTTGGTCGTCATAAACGGGAACGCCCCATTCTTCGTCGTGGTATTTTTTATATAAATCGCTAGATAAACACCAGCCGCATCTTTTAAGTTCTTCCATAAATATTTCCTTATTGACTAAAGTTTTAATAATCAAAAATAGGATTTATTTTGAAATTCTAGTCTTTATTAGATAGGGAATTAATTATTTCTGGTTACTATTCAATTTAAAATTATACCAAACACTATTGTATTTTATCCAATCTTAAGACTCCGTTTGTCACGCTGTAAAGCGTCCCTAACCTTGTGATTAGAGACTCCTACGGAGTGACAAATAGCCTTTTATTTTGGGCTGTTTTATATTCGTTATTATACTATTATCAAGGAATCTCAATCAAAAAAGACAGAGAAAATTTTACAGACGAAATTTAAAAACGCATCGTTCTTGTCAAGCTATTTTCAGTATGATCTACTGTAAAACCTTTAGTTTTAAGGTTGGCTTTTAGGTGTGCTACAGTTTCGCCATTTACCCATTTGATATCGATAATAGTGTCATCTGCTTCATTTATTTCTACTTGACCTGAGAATGCATTCGAAGTATTCCTTAAACGAATGATTTCAAGCTGATATTGCACAACTTTTCTTTTCAATCCTTGTTCAATATCAAGCATTGATAATGTAGTGCGATTAATTTCTTTATGACCTGCGCTACCTCCATTATCTGCCGCTTCATAATTGTTTTTCCCAGCAAAAATATCAAGGTACCAAACTTGCGGAATACCAGGCATAAACATTTGAATGGCTCTAGCCAAAAGTAAGTTTTGTTCGTCTTCTCCCAATGCGCTAAAAAATGTAGCATTGATTTGATAATAAGAAATTTTATTTCCGGAAGGATCGTAAAGATTTTTGACTCTGCCGCCACGCTCCATGATTGTGGTCATGATTTTTTCAATCTCGGCATCTTC
>CAMCTL010000044.1 GCA_945878515.1 Flavobacterium psychrophilum
AATCGCAAGCAATAAAATTAGAACGAAAAAAAATTGAGAATTCAGACAAATTTTAACACCACCCAACGAGTTAATGAAATTTTATTTTACAAAATTAGGATTATTAATCCCTGATATATTATATTTGTAGTGACTTAAAATCCCTTTAACACATGTTATACATTTCTGACAATTTGAGGTGGTTGCGAAACAAGCAAAATTTATCGCAACAACAAGCGGCTAATGGAATGAATTTGCCTCTCGATCGCTATAAAAAATACGAGTACGGAAAGAATACGCCGCCAGCCGAAACTTTACTCGTAATTTCAAGGTATTACCACATTAGTATTGATTTGCTTTTGACTGTCGATTTAAGAAAAATTCCGGTAGATAATCTAGTGCAATTAGAAGACAACAGGATTGTGCTACCCATTACAATCGACAGAAATCAGGATAATTATATTGAAATAGTAACACACAAAGTCAAAGCGGGTTATACTGCGGGAGGTTATTCGGATTCTACATTTATCTCTGAGTTAGACCATATTTATTTGCCTTGGCTCAACAAAAACCAAAAGTATCGAACATTCCCCGTTGATGGAGACTCGATGCCGCCACACAATGACAAATCCTATATTGTGGGCAGGTATGTCGAAAAAATAGGTGATGTCATTGACGGTAAAACTTATATCATTATTACCAAAAATCAGGAAATGGTGTACAAGCGATTGAACAAAAACGGCAAAAATGCTTTTGTAATGCGTTCAGATAATACGTTCTATGAGCCATACAATATCAAGTTTTCGGATATTGCTGAAATATGGGAATATGCTGGAAGTCTAGAAAGAGAAGATTTTGCACCAGAAAATTCTGGAGCCAACAATTTAGAAATGATGATTAGGAAAATGCAAAATGATATGCAGGAAATCAAATCGAAGTTTCCAAATTAAATTGGTTCAATAAATAAAAAATAATAAATTAAAAAATCGTCTCAATTTTGTATTGAGACGGCTTTTTTTGCGAAATTATTTCTTTTTGTCGGTGTTCATCATAATGATAACGGCCGCAACCAATCCGACTATGACTAAACCAAAAACGACTACCATAATAATAGTACCGTTATCCCAAGAAAAAAGTGATGTGTCTTTCATGTTTTATAATTTATAAACATCAAAAATAAACTTCTTGAGCCATAGATTTTATGATAATTGTCATACAATAATGGGTGTAGAAAAATAGTAAAAGGTATAAATTCACAAAAATTTTGCTTGTAATGCTTTGGTTGGCATCATACAACTTTCTTTTTTGCCATACCATTTGTAACGGTTTTTAGCAATGTAATCATAAAGTTGATTGCTGATTCCCGTTGGAATAATTTTAAACAAAGTCCCCAAATGAAAAAAACCACCTAGATCTTTTGCAATTTCTAATGCCGCTTGTGATTTATAATAATATGCAACTCCAGGGTTGTAGAGAATAATACTATCAATGTTTTTTGGGTTGATTCCGATATAGTTTAGAATTTCTTGACCCAAATCAGATTGCAAAGCCACAAATCGAAATGTATCTTTTTTGTCGTGCTGAATCACAAATTGAACTGCCGAATCGCATAAATTACAAACACCATCAAAGAGGATTATTTTTTTGTTAGGAGGCAGGTTTAGCATGGTTTTTTTGTGGTTTTTAATAGGTATAAAGAAATTATTATTTCCGATAAATAAATTAAAATTTCATAAAACACTTAACATATTGCTAAGTAAAGTAAGCTTCGACCAGCCCGTTGAGCATTTATATTTTTATGCTATCTTTTTACTCTTCCAATTCTTTACTTCCCGTTAAATCTTTAAAATTTGCTGCATTAACAATTTTTGCACCTGATTTTTTTTCTAATTCCTTCCGCGCATTTCCTGCCACATTGCCGCCTGCCTTGGCTGCTTTGTGATTTTCTACAAAACCTTGTGCGTTTTTGTTTTTCGCAATTTCAGTAGTAGATGCTTCGCCCAACATGGTAAAAATTAACTCTAAATCGGACATGTGGTCTCGAAGATTATCAGATGGTTTAGTCAATCCTTTTAAGTTTTTGTACTCACTCGGAATAATGCCAAAGGTGGCTTTGCTAATTTCGGCGGTCAAAATAGAATACTCTTTTCCTTCCTTTACACCACGTTGTTTCCATTCGTTGGTTAATTCATCGCGAACTTGTATGCCTCTAATTCGTTTTTCTATCCAAGCATCGCTGTATCCTTTGGCTTTGTAGGTTGCTCTAATTCGTGCTTGAGCCAATTCTGGATTTTCAATTTCCGCAATGCGATCGGCTCCAACTTGGGCTAACCATTGTTTGAATGGTTCGGCTTTTGGCGATGGGATGGATTGGATAAGGCGAAGTAAATCTTGATTTGTTCCAGCTAAAGTTTTTCTTTTTACGCCCGATTTATTTACCATTGCTATCTGGGGACAATTTGTCCCTAGGAAGATACCAAGTTCAGGATCTCGCTTGCGTAGTTTTTTTAAATAATCTGTCGGATTTATTGAGTCGGTTAGCACTTCGATAACATCTACAATTGAAAAGTACCATTTCTTATTAACTTCATCATAAAACGAACGTATTGAGGCGGTTTCAAATAATTTTAAGTCAGTCATATTTTGTAATTTTAGTTAGAATAATTATTTGTTCAGTTGTCGACAAATTGTCGATAACTCAAAACCTTACACTTTTTCACGTTTTTTCATTCTATACCAATAATCTTTTGGGTTGGTACTGTCTGTTAAAACTGCTACGACATCTACCACTGCAAAATACCATTCTTGCTCTTCTTCATTCCAATCGGAACGAATTTGCTTATTTTCAAATAATTTTAAGTTGGTCATAATTATTTATTTTTAATGTAAAACAGTCATTTTCAAGTGTACGATTTTATCGTACGTTTACCACTTTTCATTTTAAAATTTATTCTTTTATACCTTCAATAATTTTTATTTACTCACGGTTTTATTATTGTTTTTTTGGTGTTCGTGACCCGAGCCATTGGCGAACAGACAAAGTAATAAATATTATTGAAACACTTTTATTCTTTTATACCTTCAATAATTTTTATTTCTGGAATAGAGTTCATATAAAATAAATTCACTCTTACAGGATGATTTTTCTCATTCAATCTATCAAAAACAGTAATAATAATTTCCGTTTTTTGAGTTTATATTGTAGCGTATTTTAAGAAGTCATTTTGATTTTATAGCACTAACGGTCTCAAAATTAGTAAAATTATTTTATTTTCAACTGCAATCAGCTCAATCCTATATCAAATCTCATAAAACCACCCACAATAATTCTGTTTGTAACAATTTTTTTAGAAAATGTAAACTTGACACAAGGTTGTGTCAAGTTTTTTTATAAATGTTTTTTTGACACGGGTTTTATAAAAAAAATGTGCGAAGTTAAAATTTTACAGAGATTTCTTAGAGGAATATTTCTTGAAGCTTTGTTAGAATCCAACAAATAGATTATTTCATTTAATAATTATTTTAATTTAGCGTTTTTAGTTTTTCTAAAAACCATTCTTCCTCAATATTATTTTTTCCAAGTTCCATTTTTAATACATTCAAGTCCTTGTTCAAATTTTCTGATAAATTCTGTACTATTCGAGTAGCTGTCAAGAAATCGCCGTATTTCAAGTATTGTTGCAATTCTTTCGGACAATTCGTCTCTTCCTTGTACATCTCTGTTGTTAATTCTTTCAGCAATTTGTTCGTACTCCCTTTCAAATTCGCTTCGTATTCCGCTTTCTTCTTTATTTTGAAAATCTCTAAATCCTTTGTTTTCTGATTCAATTCTTTCTCTATTTCCTTCAAATCTGATTTCTTCTTCTTTTTCAAGTTGTTCAAATTCTCTTGCAAGAGATTTTTCTTTTCCTTCAAAGTCTCTTTCAAAGTCTCTGTCTTCGTCAATTGAGCGGCTAATTCTTTCTTCTTCTTTTCCAATGAATTCTGTTTCAAATTCAAGTTCTCTCTGTCCATCAATAAATTCTCTTTCAGCACTTTCAAATTTTCTTCTAATTCCTTCTTCAGTTCTTCCAACACTGCGTCTAAACTCAATTTCTCTTTCAGTATCACTTCTCGTTTCAATAATTGAGCTTCTCTTTCCAAGATATCTTTCTTCCAAGTCAGTTTCTGCTGCTCGAAACGTTCTAATTCTTTTGTGAAACTCACTTCTTCGTTCTTCAAGTTCTGAATGTATTTCGTTTTCAATTCCTGTTTGAATTTCTTCCAATCTTGATTGATGTTCTCTTGTAGCTTTCTCAATTCTTGATATTTCCTGTTCAAAGAGATGTTCAATTTTTCGGTACGATTGCGATTCCACACATCGTTTAATTGATTGTATAAGATTATTAAGTTGCGCTCTTCTACATTTGTAAGACTCTTCAAAAAGCTTTCTTTGCTCTTCATCAATAAATGGAATTCCCTCTGTATTTCCTGAGGAAATTGGTAAATATTCGGTGTCGGATTCGATTTCATTGTATGTCCATTTTACTTTTGATACACTACTAATACTTTTTTCTAACTCGGCTTCGGGTAGTTTGGGAACAATTATTTGAACAGTATTTATTCCTAAACGTTGCAATTTATTTAGTTTATCAATATCAGGTTTATGAGTAACTACAAACTCTAAAAACAATATCGGTTTATCATCCTTATCAAAGAAAATTGCATCGGGTCTAATCAATAAATATCTTTCATCTATTTCAGGATTTTTACCCCATTTTATTTCTCCTTCTTCATTTTCATAAAAGGTAAGTTCTCTTTCAACTCGGTGAGCAACTATTGTTTTAGCTTCTTCTAATAATAGAGGATTTCCTTGTTCTCCTTTTGGTGGATATTTATAAACAGCCGGGACTTTTATTTGTTTAACCCGCATAAAATAAAAGTAGGCTAACTTTTCTCTATATTCTTTACTCGCATGAACACATTCAATCTTACTTGTATCAAAATCTTTTATATGATGTCTAAAGTAAGATTTATGGTTTTGGTTTACCTTCTTTACAGCTTGCATTTCTTTAAAACAACCCATACAATAATAGCCCTTTGCGCCACTTATGGCTTGGGAGATATGAATGGGGTTGTCTTTTACATCATTTGCCCAATCGTTTTCTGGTTCTGAATTTTTTAGTTTTTCTAGCATTTATTCGGTTGCTATTTTTTTTTAACCTTTATCTGTAAATTTTTACCGAAAATAGAAATATGATTTTCAGGAGTGTTTATTTGTTTAACTAATGGTTCTACAGCATTTTCCGAAAAAACAACTTTGTGGGTTTTGTCCAAAACTTCAACCCAAATAAATTCTGAATGCTTAACATTAATTTTACTTTCGTCAGGATTTTCTATTTTCATTTTTTCGTCAGTTATCCATTGCAAATATTTAAAAACACTTTTCAACTGATTTGAGCTAAAATTATATGTCGAGTAAGTTTTTACTTTATCTATTAACGAAGTAAAATATATAAATTCTCGTGGCGTTTTAGCAGTTAGCTCTCCTACAATTTTATAAATGGGCTTACCCTCATCGTTAGAAATTTTGCCAATTTCACCTGCAGAAATTGCATTAAGAATTATATTAAAAACTCCTTTGTCGTCGTGGTCAATTTCAATATCACTACTAGACAGTATTTTATCTTTGGCATTGAAGCCGTACACTTTATTGGAGATAGGATTTAATATTAATACTTCCTTAGGATTTATATCAAACATTTCTGGTAAAAGTTTAGACCAAATATCCATAAACTCTTTACTCTTTTCATTTGATTTTTTTTGTAAGAACCTATTAAAATTTGTTGTTGAATTGTTCGCAATTTCGTTTTTACCTGATGCTCTATATAATATATCTCCTTTATTTATTTTATAGTCTTTGAAATCATTAAGTGGAACAAGTACATTGGATTGCTTCTCAATTAGAATATAAAAAAAATTATTGGTTCCTATTTTAAATGGCTGTAGATCAATATTTAAACCAACGTTACATATTTTTTCAAATTTTTGACTAATTAAATTTAAATCTAGTTTGTTCAATAGCTCAATATTCTCACTATCAAGACCAACTTCTTTGAAAGAACCTGTTGAACAATCCTCATTTATTCCAATTAATATTATTCCACCATCACCGTTGGAAAAAGCTAAAATGTCTTTTGTAAAATTAATCATGAAATTGTTCAATGCATCTTTTGAACTGTCTAGGTTTAATTTTAATTTGTAATCAATAGAATGATTTTCATTGGGAAAGTTACCGTTGTCCTTTAAATCTTTAATAATTTCTTCAACTTTTAATTTTAAATCTTTTAGTATCATAATTAACTATTTTCTACAATTTTTATCTCATCCTCACTTAATCGATACAACTCATAAACCATTAAATCTATCTCACGCTCCAACGCACTAGTATCTGCCTGTGGATTGGCTTTTTTGATATTATGAATTATTAGAGCAAGTTCACCAATTTTCTTTCTAAATATTTGATTATTTATTTTTATAGGTATAGATTTTAACAATCTTGAATTGAAACTAGGATATGATTTATTACTAGATTTAGGTGTTTGTTCAAAAACAAAAAACGTCATCAATTTTGAATTTAAAAGACCTAATAAAAATTCCAATGAAAATTTTTCTTCCTTTTGTATTATTACAGCTGCTATATTTTTAACAATAGCTTTTTGTTCAATTAGACAGGCAAATATTTTTGGATTTATTATTTCTCTTATTACCAATTTTTTGGTATTAAAATATTTTATATCTCTAGGTTCTGCTAACCACTCACCATAATTTATAAATTCATTTTTTTCTTCATAAAAATATCTTTTAATACCTTGACTAATAAATGGAAAATAATTTATCCCTTTAGATTCAGAAGAAATAAATACATTATTATTAATTTCAAAATCTGTTTGTTTAGGTTTGCCTTTTCCAATTTGATAAACTTTAACGCCCATAACTTGATCAAACAATTCAATTAATTCCTTTGTATTTTCTTTATTAATTATTGATTTAGAAATAGAAAATTGTTTTTCGATTTCAGGTATTTCATTAACATAATTTATGCCTCCAAGTGTTGCTTCAATTTTATTTCTATCAATTGCAGATACATCGGAAAATTCAAACTTTTTATCGTTTATTAAAGATTTTTTTAATTGAATTATTGCAGTTGGTAAATTAACCTCGTCAAAAATATTATCCCCTAATTTAATATTCCTTATTTCTGACGAACTTTCAGTTATTAATAATCTAACATCTCTAAAATATTCTTTTTCTAAATAACTATCAGAGGTAATATATGAAAAATACATGTTTTTTTGTAAAATATTTATTCCCCTTTCAATAAAAAATTTGTAAGTATCTATTTGACCAAATGATGTTTTGGGATACAAATTTTTATAAACTTCCCTATTTTTAATATCTGCACCATAAGGCGGATTCCCAATCACCACATCAAAACCAATAAAATCACCAGCATCATTCAAAACTTCAGGAAATTCAAAACGCCATTCAAAAGCGTTTTCATAAATCTTGTTACTTTTTATTGATTCAATATCGGTTTCTAATGTTTTTATATCTGCACTCAGCACATTTACTTTTTTGTTCCAGTCGGTTTGCTCTTTTTTACTGCGTTCAAAAAGTCCTACTTGTTGGGTATAGTTAAATAATTCGCCATTCAACTTTTCTAGTTTCAGCTTTTTAGGGTCGTTTACGGCTATTTCACTTCTAAAATTTCCTTTTATATCCGCAATCAACCGCTCCATTTCTCGCTTTTGTTCTTTGCTTTCGGCGTTTCGGTAGGTGGAAACAGCTAGTTTATAGCTTTCAATGTTCCATTTGCTTTGCTTTAAGGCTTTTTTTAAGTCGGTGTTTAAATCAAATCGAGAGATTAACGAGTTGCCACATTTAATATTTATATCAATATTTGGCAGGGTTTCCAGTTCCCCTCCTTCGGAGGGGTTAGGGGAGGTTTTGTAATACGCATTCTTCAACAACTCTATCCACAAACGCAGTCGGCAAATTTTTACTGAGTTTGGGTTGATGTCTACACCAAAAAGGCAATTTTCTATGATGGTTTCTTTTTCCTTAAAAAGTGTTTCTTGTATGCGTTGACTTTCTTTATTGTTTGGGTTGTAAGCAAACGGAATACCTTCGTCGTCCGAGATAATTAATTCGTCGTTTACAATTTCTACCGAATAATCACGCAGTTTTTTACCTGTTGCATCTTGCAAAATTCCCAAATCGTGTTTGATAACAATAATTTCATTCAATGCAGAAACCAAGAAATGTCCGGAACCTACCGCAGGATCACAAATTTTTACAGCATTTACAATAGCATTGGCTTCTTTGGTATCTGTAATTTTATTATGAATGTCAATAATCGTTTCGCAATTCCAATCTTTTGTTTCGTTAAACTTTTGCACCACCGCACGGCGAATGGTTTCTTTGCACATATACATGGTGATAAAACCAGGTGTAAAAAACGAACCGTCTTTGTAACCGTTTATTTTTTCAAAAATCAATCCCAAAACAGAAGCATTGATTAACGTTTTATTGTCTTCTTGAATGTCTTCGCTACCTTCACTCGCAAAGTCATAAGCATCTAGAAAGGCAAAGAAATAATTTAGGGCATTTTTTGTGCCTTTTTCTTTTTTGCCTTGTCCATCTTTTATAACAGTTGAAGAGAGTAGGGGTAAAGCAATTTCATCTTCAAGCATTGAAATAAACAAAGTATCATGTTCTAAATCTGTTGGTTCAAAAAGCGAACTGTTGAGGTAAGGCACTTTGGCGTAAAGTGCAACCGCATCACCAATTCGGTCAGCAGGCTTTTTTGCTAAAACTTGAAAGAACAGTTTGTTTAGTTTGTCATAATCATTTATCAAAGTAGCATTTAAAAAAGCATAACTTTTGTCTCCTTTGTGATAGGAAATAAGTTGCGCTTCTAGCAATTTTAAAAACAAAATTCTATTTACCCAAGTAATGGTAAGTTCCAATGCAACATTAAACAAGCGTTCTTCGTGTGTGTCGCCATATTGCTTTGGATTTTGCAAACGCGAAATTTTGTCTAAAGTATCAATTTGGATAATAGCGTTTTCAAGCAACGAACCATTGTTTCTGTTTGCTGTGCTGTGCCGTTGTATTAGTTTTTTGCCACCTTCTTTGGTTTCTGTTAAACCAATAATATGCAACAATTCGCCATAAAAGTTTTTGTCTAAACTATTACTGTCATTAGCAAAAGACAATTTAAGTAAGTGCTCTGGAGACAGTAATTTAAACAACGCAACAAGCGATTTGTCATCCTCTTTGTCTGCATTTCGAAGTGGTTTATCGTACTGTCTAAAATCGAAATATGTAAATTCTAAATCGTTTTTTATAGTTTCTAGAAAAGGTTTAGCAATATCTTTATAGAAGAAATCGGTTTTTATGCCAGAGAGTTGTTTGGCTTCAAATTCTTCAAATTGTTTTACAAAAGCTTTGTTTTGTGCAAAATATTTTTCAAATAACTGTGCATCAAAAACAAACCACTCATAGATATTGGTAACAACAAGATGCTTAATTGCAAGGTTTTTGTGTGTAATTCGTTCGCGTAAAAAATACAAAACCAATTCTTGCAAGGCTTTACCATTAAGATTATTAACAGTAATCATTTCCGATTTATTAGTCGGACTTTTGGCTTCAATAATAACACCAACAGTTGTTTTTGCATCCTTACCGTTGTGAATTACTAAATCATTACGATTTTTAGTATTGATAAAGTGATTTGGGGAATAATAGGTGTTTTTAAGAAAATCACTCACAAGATTTTTGTGAAATTCTTCAGATTCTTTATCGTTACAACTATCTAAAACCTGAATAAGATTAGACTTAAAAATCTCAATAGCAGTTCTATTAGGTTTTATTTTTAAAAATGCTTTGTTCAAAGCTTTTCGAGGTTGAATCAGGTGATTACTCATAAAAAAATATTGTATTCAAACCTACTGAAAATAAATTGCTTTAACAATTTTTTTGTTGAGATATTTGCTATTGTAAAATAAACCCCTCTACTAATAAGACTACAAAAAAGCTGATTTCTCATACAGCTTCCTTCAAAATAAATTTAAAAACTACAATGCCGATTTAATTGCTTGAAGGGCTGCTATAATATGTTAAGAATAATTTATGGATTTATGAAATTGGTTCTTAAATTATTTATAAAATCAGTTTGGTCTTGCGGTTTGTTCATTTGCATTTGCAATTTTATTTTGGCTTGATGGTGCAAACCGTTGGCTTCGATCTTGCGCAACGAAGCGGTTTTCATTACGGCAATCCAACTTTTTTCTAAAGTGTTTGCGGCAGTATTTTTTTCTTCCAATTCAGTAAGAAATTCCAATAGATGAATGTTGTATTTATAATTGGTTTGTAAATTTTCTAACTTTTTTTGCAAAACCGTTTGTTTGAAGGCTATCTCTTTTTGGTGTTTCTCCAAAATTTCAGCTGCTTTTTGAAGTTGTTCTGCTTCCAGGGGCAAAGACTTGCTGGATTGCGCATTATAATTTAAAAAAAACAGTTCCATTTCTGCCAATTTAACCAAGGCGTGTGTGGGCAAATCTCGTTTGCCTTGCTCATACATTGTAAGTTGACTTCTGTGTATTTGCAAATAATGAGCCATTTCAAATTGAGATAGGCCCAAATTTATCCTTAACGCATTTAGATTTTTCATCGTGTCAATTTTTTTCAAAAATATAAATTTGACACAAGTTAGTGTCAAAATATTTTCATAATTTTTTTTTGACACATTGTTGTGTCAATATTTTAAAAAAAATATTTTTTTGACACAAATTTTAACAGGTATATTGCTTAACTTCAAAATATTACTATTTGCTGATGTCAATAAAATGGGAGAACTTTGAGTTCAATAATAGGGGAGCTATCAGCATTAATTATTTAATATTACTTTCCAATACAGAAATTAGCAAAAATATTTCCCAACAATTCATCATTTGTAACTTGACCTGTAATCATACCAAAATGATACAAAGCTTCTCGAATATCGAGTGCCATCAAGTCGCTGGACAAATTGGTTTCCAGTCCAAATTTCACCTTTTGGATTTCGTCTAAAGCTTTTAATAAAGAGTCGTAATGTCTTGTATTGGTGACAATTGTTTCATTATTTCGCAATGCGCCAGTATTTACAAACGAAAGGAGTTGGTTTTTAAGTTGGTCTATGCCGATATTATTTTTTGCGGAGATTAAGTTCAGATTGTAGATTTCAGATTTCAGATTGTCAGCTTCCTTTTCAGAAAGCAAATCTGATTTGTTTCCAACAACAATTAAGGGCTTTAAAGGAAATTGATTTTTGATTTTCTCAATTTCTATTTGGTTCATCTGCAAACTGCCATCTGCCGTCTGCAAACTGCTATCCAATAGATAAATCACAACCTGCGCTTGCTCTATTTTTTCGAAAGTTTTACGAATGCCAATGCTTTCAATATGATCTTCAGTTTCCCGAATTCCGGCGGTATCAATGAACCGAAAACCGATGCCACCAATGACCAATTCGTCTTCAATGGTGTCTCTGGTTGTTCCTGCAATGTGCGAAACGATAGCGCGTTCTTCGTTCAATAGCGCGTTCAAAAGCGTTGATTTCCCAACATTAGGTTCGCCTACAATAGCCACAGGAATTCCGTTTTTGATGACATTTCCAACGGCAAAAGAATCAATCAAGCGTTTCAAAACAAATTCAATTCGGTTTAATAATTCGTGAAATTGAGTTCTGTCTGCAAAGGCTACATCTTCTTCTGCAAAGTCCAGTTCGAGCTCGATAAGGGAAGCGAAATTTAATAATTCTTCACGCAGTTTGGCAATTTCGTTCGAGAAACCACCACGCATTTGTTGCATTGCAATTTGGTGCGAAGCTTCGTTGTCTGACGAAATCAAATCGGCAACGGCTTCGGCTTGCGATAAATCAAGTTTGCCGTTTAGAAAAGCACGTAAAGTAAATTCCCCAGGATCAGCCATTCGGCAACCTTTTCGGAGCAACAATTGGATAATTTGTTGCTGAATGTAAGTAGAACCGTGACAAGAAATCTCGATAGTATTTTCGCCAGTATAAGAATGAGGCCCTTTGAAAATGGAAACCAACACCTCGTCTAGCGTTTTTTGATTGTCAATTATGTGACCCAAATGCAAAGTGTGGGATTTTTGTTTATTTAAATCTTTTCCCTTTATGGATTGAAAAACGGTATTTCCAATAGTAATGGCTTCTTCGCCAGAAACCCGAATGATGGCTATGGCTCCAGCTCCTGATGGCGTGGCAAGTGCCACTATAGAATCGTTGTGTAACATAGTATTTCGTATTGGGGGCAAAGGTACTAAATCTGAGGAATTTTCTATTTTAAAATAGGTGAAAGCAATTTTGTCGTTAAAATATACAGACGATGATTAGATTTATTTTAGAAATAGCCAGTTGGGTTTAATTATTCAAAAGTGTCTCTTCGATTTTGATTGGTAAGGTTCTCGATACAATTTTTAAAGCAAGACCTTTTTTTATTTAATCAATCTTTATTTGGCTTTAAAAATCACTTGAACTGACGACTAGTAATCAATTGATCCTCTTATTTATATTAATCGGTCTCTTCTAGCGATTTTTATAGTAATGCGACAGCTTTGCTATAAAAATAGTATCGAGAAGTCTTTATTATTATACCCTGCAATCCCTATATTTGTATATTATTATTATAAAAAATGGAAATATATAAATCTAGAAGCGGCAACTATTCACAGAAATTAATTAAAACCAAAACCAAATACAATACCATCAGTTTGCTTCGATTGTTGAGTATTGTTCTTTTTTTAGTTTTTGGTTTTTATCACATCAAGGAAAGCAACTATGCGTTTTTGTCTCTTTCCATCTTTTTTCTGATAGCTTTTATAGTATTGATGCGGTTTCATACCAAGTTGCAATTTCAAATAAAAATTCAAGAAGCGCTCATTGCTATCAATACCGACGAAATCGACTATCTCGAAAACAACAAAATTCCATTTGAAAACGGCGAAGAGTTTATCAATTTTCAGCATCCTTATGGGTATGATTTGGATATTTTTGGACATCATTCCTTGTTTCAAAATTGCAATAGAACGGCCACTTTTATTGGAAAAAAAACATTAGCCCATCAGTGTTTAACGCTTTTGGACAATGAACAAATCATTAGCAATCAAGAAGCTGTAAAAGAACTATCTGAAAAACTAGATTGGCGACAAGATTTCTTGGCTTTCGCCAAAATTAGTCAAGATAGCAAACAAGCTTACGAATCCTTATTGAAATGGAGTACATTCAACAGTAAGCCATTATCGAAAGGAAGTGTATGGATTTCGATACTTTCGCCAGTGCTTTTTTTGGCTTTTGCAATACTTTATTGGATTACTTCAAATGCAATTTTTCTAAAAGTATTGAGCTTTATTTTCATGTTTAATTTGGCTTTTTTAGGCCGATTTGTGAAAAGAATTCAACTGGAAATCGCTCATTCTTCTAATATCGACAAACTCATTTCAAACTATGGATTATTGCTTCAAAAAATTGAAAAAGAAAACTTTACTTCTGAAAAATTAATCCGTTTGCAAAAGCAATTATTTTATAATAACGAAAATGCAAGTGTGCATCTCAAGCGCCTGGCAGCCTTATTTTCGAGTATGGATACCATTCAAAATTTAGTAACTGCTACTTTATTCAACGGAACTTTTTTATACAATTTACACACTTTAAAGTCTTTGATTGAATGGAAAAACCAACACGCAGCCGCACTAGAAGATTGGTTAAAAGTAATCGGCGAATTCGAAATGCTGAATAGTATAGCCAATGTATTCTACAATAATCCCGACTTTGTTTTCCCTGAATTGAATACCAATTACGAAATTTCGTTCTCGAATTTAAGTCATCCTTTGCTTTCTAATAAAAATAGGGTAGGGAATGATATCGATTTTCAACCCCAATCGTTTATGATTTTGACGGGGTCGAATATGTCTGGCAAAAGTACTTTTCTAAGAAGTTTAGGAATCAATATGGTTTTGGCTGGAATGGGAAGTGCGGTTTGTGCGACTAAAGCAAATGTGCATCCGATGCCCGTCTTGGTTTCGATGCGACTGTCCGATTCTTTATCGGATAGCGAGTCCTATTTCTTTGCCGAAATTAAAAGATTGAAGCAAATCATGGACGAACTGGATCATAAACCAGCTTTTGTTTTATTGGATGAAATTCTAAGAGGCACCAATTCCGACGATAAACGAAATGGGACTATCGAAGTAATCAAAAAAGTGATTGCTAAAAAAGCCATAGGTGCTATTGCTACTCACGATATTGAAGTTTGTTTGACTACAAATGAGTTCCCAGAAAACTTAATCAACAAATGTTTTGAAGTCGAAATAGTCAACAATGACCTGCATTTTGACTTCGTTCTTCGTGATGGAATTTGCAAAAACAAAAGCGCTACTTTCTTGATGAAGAAAATTGGGGTTATTTAAAGTCTTGTAACCTCTAAACTCTTGAACAATTTTAAACTTTAAACCTTTTGCGCTATTAATTTTATCATAAACAACTCATAAATAGGTTTGATATTTTGCTTTTAATGCTTATCTTTAAGGAATAAAAATCAATTAAACTTCATTACAATGAAAAAGATTTTGTTTCCTACCGATTTTTCCGAAGCTGCAGATAATGCTTTTGTTCATGCTTTGGAGTTTGCAAAAATTGTAAATGCAGAACTTGTGCTATTACACACTTTTGAATTTCCTATTTATGATAACCAATTTTTTCCGGAAAATTACAATGTCATTTTTGATTCGCTTGAATTGTCAGCATTCGATATGTTTAAAGACGAGATTCCAAAACTTCGAGCCATTGCCGTTGAGAGAAATCTTCATCATATCAAAATGAGCCACAGATTGATGGACGGTAATTTATTGTACAATATCAAAAAAGCTATTGAAGAAGAAAAGATTGATTTTGTAGTTATGGGAACTTCAGGAGCTAGTGGATGGGAGGCTTTCTTCTTGGGAACAAACACAGGAAATGTATTGACTGCTGTTGATGTCCCAGTTTTGAGCGTTCCACAGGAATGCAAGTTCAAAAAAATAGAAACTATTGGATTTACCACTCGTTTTCGTGATAAAGACAAACAAGCATTGCACGAAGTCTTGAAAATTACCAAAAAAACACATGCCCAAGTAAAATGTTTGTATGTAAAGACTACCGCTTCCGATGTTTCGGAAACTATAATTAAACAATGGGAAGAAGAATTTGAAGGAGAACCAATTGAGTTTATCATCATTCAATCTGAAGAAGTGCAAGATGCAATTTTAGATTTTATTCTATTGAAAGACATCGATGTTTTGGCCATGCTTACTTACAAAAGAAACTTTTTCGTTGAGTTATTCAGTCCGAGTCTCACTCAAAAATTTTCAAATCAATTAGGCATTCCAATTTTAGCAATGCAGGAGTAAAAGAAAAGCCACGATTTATGTATTTTTGGGGCAAATAAATAAATAGAAGCCTCTAAAAAATGATTGTTTTTTAGAGGTTTCCTTAATAAAAACTATTTATGAAAAATTTAATAATAATTCGACACGCCAAATCAGATAGTGCAATCCATTTAAATGACGTTGATAGACCAATAAATCAACGCGGAATTGAAGACGCAAAGCTTGTAGCAACTAATTTTCTAAATTTCGTTCCTGAAAATTTCGTAATTCATTGTAGTCCAGCAAAAAGAACAAAAGAAACTGCAATTATTTTTGCAAATACAATAATATATCCCGTTTCAAGTATCATTTATTATGACAATCTTTATACTTTTGATGAAAATAGCTTGGAAAAAGTGATCAAATCGTGCAATAATGATGTCGATAATGTAATCCTTTTTGGTCATAACAATGCTATTACAGATTTTGTTAATAAATTTGGCGATATTTATATCGATAATGTGCCAACTGCTGGTTTAATTTGGCTTCAATTTCATACAGATAATTGGAACGCATTAAACCAAGGCAAAATAATAAAAACAATATTTCCCAGGAATTTAAAATAGAGCGCGTGCAGAAATACAAATACATTGATAGAGAAAGAAGTTGGTTAAACTTTAACGCCAGAGTGCTACAAGAGGCTGCTGACGATTCAGTGCCATTATTGGAAAGATTAAGATTTCTAGGTATTTTTTCTAATAATTTAGATGAGTTTTTTCGAGTACGTTTTGCTGCAATTCGAAGATTGAGTTTGTCTGGAATATCCGGAAAAAATATACTTGGTGGAGTTTCTGCGCATCAATTATTGAAAGACATTACAGAAGTTGTAATTCAACAACAAAATGAAAGTTTAGGGATATTAAGAATTATTGAAAGCCAACTCGAAAAAGAAAATATTTTTATTATCGATGAAAATCATATTTCTGCAGAACAAGAAATTTATCTTAAAGATTTTTTCATACAACAATTAAGTCCAGAATTGATTACCATCATTTTGAATGATTTAGCTGAATTTCCAACACTGAAAGATTCTGTTGGTTATTTAGCCGTAAAGTTGGTCATGAAAAAAAATGCTGAAGTTCGTTATGCAATGATTGAGATTCCTAACACAATCAATCGATTTGTAGTTTTACCAAGCGAAGATGATAAAAAATATATAATTTTATTGGACGATGTGATAAGGCAAAATTTAGGAAGTATTTTCAATATTTTTGATTACCGCAGCGTATCGGCTCACATGATAAAGATTACCCGAGACGCACAGCTTGAGATGGATAGCGATTTGAGTAAAAGTATGCTCGAAAAGATAGCTTCTAGCGTAAAAGACAGACGAATAGGTGAGCCAGTTCGTTTTATTTATGATGAATTAATTGAAAAAGACACTTTAAAATTTGTTCTACATAAAATGCATATTATTTCATCGGATAGTATTATTCCTGGCGGGAAATACCACAATAGAAGAGATTATATGAAGTTCCCAAATCTCGGCAGGCACGATTTATTGTACACAAAAAATCAACCTTTGCCTGTTCCTGGATTGAATCTTGAGGGCAGTATCTTAGAAAAAATCAGTAAAAAGGATTATTTAATACACGCACCATATCAGTCATTTTCATACTTAACAAAGTTTTTGCGTGAAGCTGCTTTAGATCCAAAAGTTACATCAATAAAAATAACATTATATAGATTAGCCAAAAATTCTCAGATTGTTAGTTCACTTATAAATGCTGCAAAAAACGGCAAAAAAGTGACAGTTCAAATCGAATTACAGGCTCGTTTTGACGAAGCATCAAATATTTCTTACTCAGAACAAATGCAAACCGAAGGTATAAATCTCATTTTTGGTATAAAAGGATTGAAAGTTCACAGTAAAGTTTGCGTTATTGAAAGAATTGAAGAAAACTCAGTGAGGCGCTACGGCTTTATTTCTACAGGCAATTTTAATGAACAAACTGCAAAAATTTATACTGATGTTACGCTATTTACAAGTCATCAGCAAATACTAAAAGATGCTTCTAAAATTTTTCAATTTTTCGAAATCAATTACAGACTTTTTAGATATAAACATCTTATAGTTTCACCTCACTACACAAGATCTCGTTTTACAAAGATGATTGATAGAGAAATAACGAATGCTTTAAATGGCGACGAAGCCTATATTAAGCTTAAAATGAATAGTTTGTCTGATTTTGAAATGATTGATAAATTATACGAAGCTAGTAATGCAGGCGTAAAAATTCAGCTTGAAGTTAGAGGAATTTGTTCATTAATTCCTGGTGTGCAGGGAATGAGTGAAAATATCGAAGCCATTAGTATTGTTGATAATTATTTGGAACATTCAAGAATCTACATTTTTGGAAACCTAGGTAACCCGGAAGTTTATATTTCATCTGCCGATTTTATGACTAGAAATCTTGATGCAAGAGTAGAAGTTACCTGTCCGATTTATGATGATAAAATTAAAAAAGAGTTGATTGATATATTTGATATTGGTTGGAAAGGAAATGTTAAAGCGCGCTATCATTCTGAAAATTTGGATAACATATACAAAGCTCGCAACGAAAATGAGCCTGTTTTTAGGGCTCAATTTGAAACTTATAATTATCATTTAGATAAAGTAGAAATAGCCCACGAAAATATTTAATTGAACTGGCTCACAAATAAACTATATAGAATTGATGACAAATACAGTAGTATTTAATGCAGTGCAAGAGGAAACCCTCAAAATAAAAAAATATGCAGCAATTGATATTGGCTCCAATGCGATGCGATTATTAATTACTTATATAGTTGAACAAGAAGGCAAAGAACCACAATTTAATAAAAACTCTTTGGTTCGTGTTCCAATTCGTTTGGGACAAGATTCTTTTACTGTTGGCGAAATCTCAGAAGAAAATATTGACCGAATGATTGATGCTATGAAAGCATTCGGTCTTTTGATGAAAGTTCATAAAGTAGAAAAATACAGGGCACTTGCCACATCGGCAATGCGCGAAGCTTATAATGGACAGGAAGTTGTTGAAATTATTAAAGAAAAAGCGGGTATTGATATTGAAATTATTGATGGAAAAAAAGAAGCAATCATAATCGCTTCAACAGATTTGCATCACCTTTTAAAATCCGACAAAACTTATTTATATGTTGATGTTGGCGGTGGTAGCACCGAGTTTTCTCTTTTTTCAAACGGGAAAATTGTGGTTTCCAAATCTTTTAAAGCTGGAACAGTTCGTTTTTTGAATAATATGGTTTGTAATATTGTTTGGGAGGAAATGGAAAAATGGATAAAGACCAATACAAAAGATTATGACGAAATTATCCTAATTGGTTCTGGTGGAAATATCAATAAATTATTTAAAATGTCAGGAAAACTGCAAGACAAACCCATGTCTTATATTTATTTAAATTCCCAATATGCTTTCTTAAATTCCTTGACTTATGAAAAAAGAATTGCAGAATTAGGTTTGAATCCCGACCGTTCTGATGTAATTATTCCAGCAACACAAATTTACCTTAATGCAATGAAATGGAGTGGTGCTAGAAATATTTATGTACCTAAAATTGGACTTTCAGACGGAATTGTTAAGGCAATGTATTTTGGTAAAATTTAATTGAAATTATAGATTTCGTTTTTTTGTAATAAAGCCAAAAACAATTGTATAAAAATGTATTTGACTTTTTCTGATTTAACCTTCAATTTTAGCACTAAGTTCAAACCATCGTGATTCTTTAGTTTCTATTTTGTTAATAATTTGTTCTAGTTCTTTGGCTTTCATTGCAATATCGACATCAGAAACTTTTCCATCAGAAAATAATTGCTCTATTTTTTCCTTTTCTATTTCTAAATCCTTGATTTCTCTTTCGATTTTTTGGTATTCTTTCTGCTCGTTGAATGTTAGATTGCCGGTAGGATTGTTTTGTTTCCAATCTTTCTTTTCGGCTTTGTTTTCCTCTTTTTGTTGTACATCGGCGCTGTCTTCATAAGCTCTAAAATCAGAATAATTCCCTGGAAAATCTTCGATTACACCTTCACCTCTAAAAACAAATAAGTGATCAACAATTTTGTCCATAAAATAGCGGTCGTGCGAAACTACAAGTAAACATCCAGGATAATCCAAAAGGAAACTTTCTAAAACATTTAAAGTAACGATATCAAGGTCGTTAGTCGGTTCGTCCAGAATCAAGAAATTTGGATTTTGAATAAGAACGGTACATAAATACAGTCGTTTCAATTCGCCACCACTAAGCTTTTCTACATAATCATACTGTTTTTTGGAATCAAATAGAAATCGTTCCAACAATTGCGAAGCCGAAATAATTTTTCCTTTTGTCAATGGAATATACTCACCGTATTCTTTAATGACATCAATAACCCGTTGCGCCGGTTTAGGATTAATCCCACTTTGAGTGTAATACCCAATTTTTATGGTATCGCCTTTGATAACTTTTCCTCCATCAAGCGGAATTGTTCCTGTAAGTACATTCAAAAAAGTTGACTTTCCTGTTCCGTTTTTTCCTATAATTCCAATGCGTTCGCCACGTTGAAAATCGAAAGTGAAATTATCTAAGATAATCCGGTCTTTAAACTTCTTGGATACCTTGTGAAGCTCAATAATCTTGCTTCCCATTCGTTCCATATTGATTTCGAGTTCGACTTTATTTTCTCGACGACGACTTTGCGCCTTTTCTTTGATAACATAAAAGTCATCTTGTCTTGATTTTGATTTAGTAGTTCTTGCTTTGGGCTGGCGTCGCATCCACTCCAATTCTTTTACAAATAAATTTTGAGCTTTATCTACGCTTGAATTTTCCGAAGCAATTCGCTCTTCTTTTTTTTCTAAATAATAGGAATAATTGCCTTTGTATTGATACAGTTTACCATTGTCTAATTCAATGATTTCATTGCAAACGCGTTCCAAGAAAAAACGGTCGTGGGTGACCATAAACAGCGTAATATTTTCCTTTGCAAAATAACTTTCAAGCCATTCAATCATCTCTAAATCCAAATGATTTGTAGGTTCATCAAGAATCAATAAATCGGGGCGATTAATAAGAATAATTGCCAGTGATAATCTTTTTTTCTGTCCACCAGAAAGTGTTTTTACTTTTAGTTCGAAATTTTCTAACTTCAATTTGTACAAAATTTGCTTGAATTGAGTTTCAAAATCCCACGCATTGTGCTGATCCATTTTGTCAAAAGCTTTTTGATAGGCTTCCTCATTTTCAGGATTTTCCAATGCTTTTTCATATTCTTGAATAACTTGCAGCGTCTCGTTATCCGATGCGAAAATGCTTTCTTCAATCGTCAATTCGTCTTGTAAATTAGAATCTTGCGATAAAAAAGCCATCCGAATTCCTTTCCTTACAACTACATTTCCACTATCAGGTTCGTCTTCACCATTAATAATTTTCATAATACAAGTTTTCCCGGAACCATTTTTGGCTATAAAGGCAATTTTTTGGTCTTTGTTAATCCCAAAAGATATGTTTTCGAAAAGCGTTCTTTCACCAAAAGATTTCGAGATATTTTCAACAGATAAGTAATTCACAATTATATTTTTTTTTGCAAAAGTAAGCTATTATAAGACTAATTGCGAATAGATAATTTCATATCAAAATAGTTTTATTTTTGAAAAACAATAGGAAAACGACAGTGAAAAAGCGTTAATTTTTTTTAATGTAGCGTATTTTTTATCGCAAAAAATTAAATGTCACTAGCAAAAAAATTTAGAAAAAGTTAGTTATGATGTAGACGACTATAAAGGCTCAGGGGGCTAAATGATAAATTTGAATACACTAAAAAAATTCTAAAAATTTATAATTTAACATTTGAGATAAAAATAATTTTTTTAAATAATAATTTTTGTACTTTAGTGCCTCAATAAGTTACCTTTTAACATTAAAACTTATCAGTTTGCTAAAAATATTCTTAGTTGAAGACGATCCCTTTTTTGGTGAAGCTTTAAAATATCATTTAAAATTAAATCCTGATTTTGAGCTCTATCTTTTTAAAACAGGGATGGAATGTATCAGTAATCTATATCAAAAACCAGACATAATTTGTTTAGATTTTGGATTGCCTGATATTACAGGAGATAAATTACTGCAAAGGATTCAAGAAAT
>CAMCTL010000045.1 GCA_945878515.1 Flavobacterium psychrophilum
ACCATAGTTTTAGGAATTTCAGGAATGGGAGATTTAAAGAAAGTAGGTCGAATAGGAGCAAAAGCTTTACTTTATTTTGAAATAGTTTCAACTTTGGCATTAGCCATTGGTATCGCAGTTGCATATATATTTCAACCTGGAAAAATCGATAAAACTGGATTGGATATTCAAGATGCCAGTAAATATACTAATGGCGCATCTAAAGACTTTTCGTGGTTGGATTTCTTTCTTTCTAACCTCACTTTGCAGGTTTTATTGGCGGCAATTATAGTGGGTGTCGCACTTAATTTTTACAAACATAGAGAGAAAACGATTTTTGTTTTAGAACGAATTTCAAAGGTGGTTTTTCTTGGATTGAAATATGTTATGTATCTCGCTCCTATTGGTGCTTTTGGCGGTATGTCTTATACCATTGGAAAGTTTGGTTTAGCAACGTTAATTCCTTTGGGAAAATTGATGATTTCTGTTTATGCAACTATGTTTTTGTTTGTTTTCATCGTTCTTGGCGGTATTCTTAACTATTACAAAATCAAAATGATGGATTTGCTACGATATATTAGAGAAGAATTGTTATTGGTTTTAGGAACTTCCTCCTCTGAATCTGCTCTGCCTTCTATTATGGTTAAGTTAGAAAAAATGGGCTGCAGCAAATCCGTAGTTGGATTAGTTATTCCAACAGGCTATTCTTTCAATTTAGATGGAACTTCAATTTACTTGTCAATGTCAGTTATTTTTTTGGCTCAATTATATGACGTCCACCTTAGTTTTTTTGAAATCTTAGTAATTATTGGATTGTTGATGATTACTTCTAAAGGTGCAGCGGGAGTAACTGGGAGCGGATTTATTGTTTTAGCTTCGACCTTGACGGCCATTCATAAAATTCCAGTTGAAGGATTGGCTTTTTTATTAGGAGTTGATAAATTTATGAGCGAAGCTAGAGCCATTACAAATCTCATTGGCAATAGTGTCGCTACAATTGTCATTGCTAAAAGTGAAAACGATTTTACAGCGCCCAATTTGGATAATAGTTTAGAAGAGTTTTAGCTTTATTCTGGTTCAGAATCTTCGAATAAATTGTCATCATCCATTTCTTCGCCAGTTGATTTTGCAATTTCGAAAAAGCTAAAAATCGAACCGCCATAGCTTTTTTTGAAAGAAAAATGAATCAAATGGTCGAGTTTTGTATATTTGGAATGTTCAATAATCATCATTCCATCTTCGTTTAAAATGGTTTTTTCAAAAACGGTCAAGACGATTTTATCAAAAGTCTTTTGATCCAAAGCATAAGGTGGATCGGCAAAAATAATGTCGTAATTGGCTTCGTTTCTTTCTAAAAACGTAAAAACATCACTTTTGGTAGCAGCAATGTTAAAATCATATTCGGCTGCGACTTGCTTGATGAATTTTACACAACCAAAATCAGCATCTACCGATGTAATTGGTGTGCTGCCACGTGAGGCAAATTCGAAACTGATATTTCCGGTTCCTGAAAATAAATCCAGTATTTTCAAGCCTTCGAAGTTGAAATGATTATTCAAAACATTGAATAATGCCTCTTTACTCATATCAGTTGTAGGGCGAACGGGAAGTCCTTTGGGCGGAAAAATACGTCTTCCTTTATATTTACCTGAAATGATTCTCACGATTGAAAAAGGATAAAATGTTTCAAATTCTGAGCAGCTGAAAAGGAGTTGTTTTTTTGTAAAATCGTTACATCAAAAAAGGATATATTTCGAATATATTTATACGCCAATTGATAAAAAGCGTCATCTTCGGCAATGGTACCTAACAATTCCAATTTGAAATTTTCAGGATTCATATTCAATTGTTCGGCAGTAAAAAGTATGTAGTACAGAAAATCTTCGGGTGTTTGATAATCGAAAGAATTAAACAACAATAGCTTTTGATTCTGAATCACAATAATTTCAAAATGTCCCGGATTCATATTCACAATCATCTTTTTGTGGTCATTGTTTTTGGATGCATCCAAAAGTTTAGTCACCAAAATACTGTTAGCATGTTTGTAATCGAAAGAACCAAATTGGTCAATAAAGAAATTATTGATGTTCGCATACGGAATGTAAACGGTGTTCATTTGGTAATGCTGGATTTCGTCGAAAGCAAAAAAATCGGTTTCGAAAACCTTCGTATTGTATTGCAAATAGCTGCCTAAGAAGTTCTCATCAAAAAGCGGTTCCGGTACAAAAGTCGAAAGATTGTTGTTGTGAATCACTAATATTTCATCATAAGAATCCTTTAGCTCAGCGTTCTCTCTGAAAGCATCGGCAAACAATTCTTCAATTTTTGTGGCTTTGTGAAAAGTGTCAAAGTGGATTTCTTTTACTGAAAGTACGGCATGATTTAAAGTATCAAAAACACAAAACGAAAGCCCAGTCAAGGAAACTTGAAGCGAAAGTTTTTTGTATTTTTTTTCGGTAATAGTAGTGTTAATTGACATGGTTGCAAACTTACAAATTAAAAATTCAATTGCAATATCAAAAATCGATAACAATGGCAATTTCAATTTCAATCGCAAAAATCAATGGAAAAATCAATGGCAAAAATCAATTAAAACAAAAATAAAAAATGAAATTAATTATCTAATCAAAATTATCCATTCCAACAATTGAAAATTGAAATTGCTGTTGAAATTGACATTGAAATAAGCATTACCATTGCCATTGATATTGAAATTCTTTCCTTACTTTGCAGTCAAATCATATCAAATGAATTCCTCCCTTTTTTATAGTCTTTTACTGAAAAAATTCCCTTTTCAACCCACGTACAAACAAGATGTTTTTTTTCAAAAAATTGCTATTTTCTTGACCGACAATTACAATAACTCGATTTTTGTTTTGAAAGGATATGCTGGAACGGGAAAAACGACCGTGATTTCGACCATCGTCAATAATTTAATTGAGATTAATAAAAAATACGTTTTATTGGCGCCAACGGGTCGCGCAGCAAAGGTAATTGCCAATTATTCTAACAAACCTGCTTTCACGATTCATAAAAAAATCTACTTTCCAAAGAAATCCTCTGGTGGTGGCGTTTCCTTTACTTTGCAACAAAACAAACACACCAACACAATCTTTATCGTCGATGAAGCCTCGATGATTTCGGATACAAATTCGGATTCTAAGTTATACGAAAACGGCTCTTTGCTCGACGATTTGATTTCATACATTTATTCAGGAACCAATTGTAAGTTGATTTTGTTGGGAGATACAGCGCAATTACCGCCGGTGAATTTGGATATTAGTCCGGCTTTGGATGTTCAAACTTTGGGTTTGAATTACTACAAAGAAATCGAGCATATAGAGCTTGACGAAGTAATGCGTCAGGAAGAAAATTCTGGGATTTTGCATAATGCTACTGAACTCAGGGAATTGTTGAAAGATGATTTTATCACTGATTTTAAATTTAATGTAAAAAAATTCAAGGATATTGTTCGATTGACTGATGGTTATGACATTCAGGATGCCATCAATTCGGCTTACAGTAATTATAGCATCGAAGATACCGCTTTTATCGTTCGTTCGAATAAAAGAGCCAATCAATACAATGAGCAAATCCGTTCGAAAATTCTCGATAAAGAAAGCGAACTTTCAACAGGAGACTTTTTGATGGTCGTGAAGAACAATTATTTTTGGCTCAAAGATTCTGACGAAGCGGGTTTTATTGCCAATGGCGACATCATCGAAGTGTTGGAAATTTTTAAGATACAAGAATTATACAGCTTTAAGTTTGCCAAAGTAAAAATACGAATGGTCGATTATCCCAATCAAAAACCATTCGAAACCGTCCTATTATTAGGCACCATAAAAAGTGAATCACCCTCTTTAACTTATGAGGAATCGAATAGATTGTATCAGGAAGTCTTGAAAGATTACGAAGGCGAAACCAAGTTTAAACAATTTCAAAAAGTGAAAGCCAACGAATATTTCAATGGCTTGCAAGTCAAGTTTTCGTATGCGATAACCTGCCACAAATCGCAAGGAGGGCAGTGGAATACTGTTTTTATTGAGCAACCTTATTTGCCAGACGGCATCAACAGAGATTACATTCGATGGTTGTACACCGCTATGACAAGAGCGAAAAATAAATTATATTTGATAGGATTTAAGGATGATAATTTTGTGGAATGATTATTTTTAAATTTTGCCACGAATGCACGAATTGATATAAGGTATAAAGCATTTGAATAATTCGTGAATTCGTGGCGATTTTTTGATTTTGCCCTAGGTGAAGATTATACCGGGAAGTTATTTATCAAAAATGTTTTTTACTTATATTTGTAAAAATAAAAGTCATTATGAGCACAATAACGATTGAAGTCGATGAAAAAAACATTTCGTTTGTAAAAACACTTTTAGAACATCTAAAAGGAGTTAAAAATGTGACCATTAATGAAGGAAATAGTCCTTATAATCCTGATTTTGTAAATTCAATTGAAGAAGGTAGAGCGCCGAATATAAACGCGGTGAATGTACTACAATTTCTACCAAGGATTTATGGAAGTAAAACTAACCAAAAAAGCATTAGAACATTTGGGGTTTTGGAAAAAATCAGGCAATAAAGCCATTCAAAAAAAGATTCAGCTTCTGATTGAAGACATAATGAAAAATCCATTCGAAGGTATTGGAAAACCCGAAGCTTTAAAATATAATTTGCAAGGAACTTGGTCTAGAAAAATTAACGAATAACATCGTATTGTTTATGAAATTCCTGATAAAGGCGTTTTATTGATACATAGCTTGAAAGGTCATTACACCGATTTAGATATTTAAAATGAAACCTCACTTTAAATAATAGTGGGGTTTTGTTTTTTTGGTAACAAATTAGAAACAGGTTGGTTAAGTATGACTTCGGTAAAGATTATTTAGATTGGTTTTGTGGAAATATAGTATATTTGAAAATCCACTATAGTAATTAAATAAACTGTAAATATTTAATAAAATGATAAATGAAATTCGGTAAAACAATAAAAATATTTTTAATTGACGGAGAACCAAACGGTAGGATGAGCTGTGAACTTTCAAATTGGTCCGGAAAAGCGTATAAAATACCACGAATTAAAGTGAAAGATTGTATAGATCGTACAGATTTAATTACTACCGGAGTTTATCTATTATTTGGTAAAGATGAAGAAGGAAAAGACCTTGTTTATATTGGAGAAGCAGAGTCTATATTAAAAAGGCTTAATCAGCATTTAAACCAAAAAGATTTTTGGAATGAAACTGTTGTTTTTATAAGTAAAGATGAAAATCTAAATAAAGCTCACGTAAAATATTTAGAAAATAGACTTCACGATATTGCTTTAAAAGCCAAGAGATATAAAGTTGAAAATTCAATCACTCCAACGCAATCTTCAATTTCGGAATCAGATAGAGCTGAAATGGAAGAATTTATCGAAAACATTAAAATGCTCGTAAATACACTTGGACACAAAGTCTTTGATGAAAAGAGAGATGTTAAACCAAAGCAAAAACTAGAAACATTTAGTATTAAAGCAGCTCGTGGTGCAGATGGACATGGTGAACCAACATCTGATGGATTTGTGGTATTCAAGGGTTCAAAAGCTGCAAGTACTATTGTTAATTCAATGACTCCAGGTTTTATCAAGTTTCGGCAAAAATTAATTGATGAAGGTATGCTGATTAACAAAATCGAATATTTTGAATTTTCCGATGACTATATTTTTAGTAGTCCTTCGACAGCAGCGGTAATTGTTATGGGACGAAATGCAAATGGATTGTCGGAATGGAAACTTAAAAGCGGTAAAACATTGAAGGATTTTGAAACAAACGAGAAAACATCATCATAATGAAAATAATAGCAGTCATTCCAGCACGTTACGCATCTACAAGATTTCCTGCAAAACTAATGCAAGATTTGGGAGGGAAAACCGTTATTTTAAGAACCTACGAAGCGGCCAAAAAGTCCAATCTTTTCGATGATGTTTTCGTGGTTACCGATTCTGATTTGATTTTTAACGAAATAGTTTCCAACGGAGGCAAAGCCATAATGAGCATCAAGGAACACGAATCAGGAAGCGACAGAATTGCCGAAGCAGTTGAAAATATGGACGTGGATATTGTCGTAAATGTTCAAGGCGACGAACCTTTTATTAACACAGACGCTTTAGAAAAACTGATTGAAGTGTATAAAGACGATACCGAAAAGAAAGTAGATTTGGCTTCTTTGATGTTTGAAATCAGTGAGGAAGAAGAAATTAACAATCCTAATAATGTGAAAGTAGTGGTGGATCAAAACGGTTTTGCTTTGTATTTTTCGCGTTCTGCTATTCCGTATCCAAGAGAGAAAAATGTGGGCGTTCGTTATATGCAACACATTGGTATTTATGCTTTTAGAAAAAAAGCCTTAATGGATTTTTATAATCTACCGATGAAAACCTTGGAAGCCTCCGAAAAACTGGAACAATTGCGTTATCTCGAATTTGGAAAACGCATCAAAATGATCGAAACTGCCGAGAAAAGCATTGGCATAGACACGCCCGAAGATTTGGAAAAGGCGAGGAGAATGCTGTAAATCAAAATTTGATGTCAATCATTTTTAAATTTACTATTCTGGACATTTATTTAGAATTTACTTTCAATTAAAATCAACTCGTTCGTTTTATCTATTCTCAGGCATTTTAACACGGAATACTCCTTGGCATTAAATTTTGAAATATAATCTAAATTGATTTTCTTTTGTTCTGATTTTGTTAGCATTGTATTAAAAAGTATAATGCCTTTTGGTTGCAGCAGAGCACAAATTCTATTTATAAAAATGGTTTCAAACAAAAAAGCGGGCATCTTTGAGTCTTGGAAAATATCAATAATGATTAAGTCGAATTTGAAATTGTTATTTGAAACATATTTATTAGCATCATCGATAATTATTTCTAGATTAGGAATGCTGTCTAAATAAAAATAAGTATTGGCAATATCAATGATATTTTTGTCAATTTCAACTCCAGTAATTTTTCCTTCAAATTTAATTTCGTCAACCAAAGTCCGTATTACGCTTCCGCCGGCCACTCCAAGTACCAAAATGGATTGCATTGATTTAATTCTTTCAAAACCAATTTTTATTAGGCCTTTTCTCAAAATTCGCTGCAAATTCCCGTAAGAATAATTTGTGTTTTCACTGTCCAAGACCAACTTTCCGTCTGCCCAAGTAACTTCAAGTGTTTTACTCAGGGTAGATTTCTCTTTGAAAATAGTGATTGGAATGAGATAACTAAACAGTTTTTTGAACATCTAAAGTATTTTTATCAAAAATAAAGTAATAATGCTAATTTTACCCAAAAAAGTTTCTAAATGAAAAAAAGGGTTTATAAATTAATTTTCTTCAAATTAATGCATTGGAGAATTGAAGGCGCAATTGACGAAAGCGTAAAGAAATGTATTCTCATGGTTCTTCCGCATACTAGTTGGCACGATTTTTATCTCGGAATTTTTACCAGAGGAATTATGGATATGGAAATGAATTTTATTGGAAAAAAAGAATTATTTCGATTTCCATTCGGGCTTTATTTTCGATGGATGGGTGGAGCACCAATAGACAGGGTAGGAAATTTAAACAAAGTAGAATCTATTGCTAAAATATTTGACAATCGGGAGGAATTCAGATTGGCTATTTCGCCAGAAGGCACCAGAAAAAAAACTAGTGAACTTAAAACAGGATTTTATTACATTGCACTAAAAGCAAATGTTCCTATAATTCCTGTAGCTTTCGATTTTGGCAAAAAGACAGTAAATATTGGCAAACCATTTTATCCTACTTCTAATTATGAAAATGATTTAAAAATTTTACTCCATCATTTCGCCGAAGCTAAAGGTAAAATTCCTGAAAAAGGTTTTGCACCACAAAAATAAATTATTCGGGCGAATAGGTTTTAAAAGTTCCATTTGAATAGAAAATTACTATTCGCTCAATTTCTCCCTCATTTTTATTTATTGAAGATATTTTTGAATTTGAAATAAGGTTTGGACGGTTTTCTTCCAACAGATTATTTACATTTGAAGTATCCTCAGAAAACAAATCGGTTTGTTTTTCTATTTTGGTCTCTACAATTGGATTGCTAAATCTAGGAGTGGGAGGAACTTTATTTACAACATTTTCAATTTCCGATTTTGGAAAAGTTCCCTTTCCATTTAAAATCCAGTACAAATCCACCTCTGGAAAAACATCCATAATTTTAAGCACAAAATCCAAACTCGGTTTGTTTCTTCCCGATAGTAGGTGAGATATACTTGAACGTTGTACCCCAATTTTATCGGCAAAAGTGGAAGCGTTTAAACTGTAAAAATCCAGAATAATTTCGATTCTTTTTATAAATGCATCAGTGTTTACCATTGTAAATTATGTTTAAAAACGACTATTTTACAAATGTAACAAATTATGTTTAACTAAGCAATATTACAGATGTAAATTAACAATATATTTAAAAATAACTGCAATTAATACATTAGATTATCATGTTTAATTAACTGATATTATGAAATATAAAGTTAAATATACATTTCGGATACAATTGTCAACATTATTACCCTTAAATACAGATGGCACGATAAAAACTTTGTTTACAATCTTAAAAAATCAATAATTTTAACTGTTTACATTTGTTAATTATAAGATGTTTACTTTTGTAAATTAAAATTAAAGCTATGGAATTAGAACAATTATTCAGTCAATATAAAGAACATTCAATACAAGCTCGATATATTACATTAGATGATATTTACCCAATTTTAGAAAAACTAAACACCAATAATCAATTGGAAATTATTGGAAAATCGGTTCTTGATTTACCAATTTATAAGTTTCAAATTGGTAGCGGAAAAACAAAAATCTTTCTTTGGTCGCAAATGCATGGAAACGAAAGTACAACTACAAAAGCACTGATCGATTTTTTTAATCTCTTAGTCAGCAATTCTGATTTGGCAAGCGAACTGCTTAAAACGTTTACTTTTTGTTCCATTCCGATGCTAAATCCTGATGGAGCAAAACTATATACTCGTGAAAATGCAAATCAAATTGATTTAAATCGAGATTCTGCAGTATTATCTCAACCCGAAAGTAAGGTATTGCGTGAAGTTTTTGAGAATTTTCAACCAGATTATTGCTTTAACCTTCATGACCAACGTACTATATTTGGAGTAGGAAGCACAGGTCAGCCTGCAACACTTTCTTTTCTAGCACCAGCTTTCAACGAAGAAAGAGAAATTAACGAAACAAGGTTAAAAGCAATCAATTTGATTGCTAACATCAATGATGTTTTACAAAATTATATTCCAGGACAAGTAGGGCGTTTTGATGATGCTTTCAACATAAATTGCATTGGTGATACTTTTCAATTTTTAGGAGTGCCAACGGTCTTGTTTGAAGCTGGGCATTATCCCAACGATTATTTAAGGGAGGAAACCAGAAAATATGTATTTATTTCTCTAGTTTCTAGTTTTAAAATACTTAGCGAAAACGATTTAGATTACAATGATTTTGATAAATATTTGAGTATTCCTCAAAATAAAGTAGTTTTTTATGATTTTTTATATAAAAATGTCAAAATAAATTATGATGGTATTGAAATAATCACCAATTTTGCAGCTCAATATAAAGAAGAATTAATTAATAATTCATTATTTTTTAATGCCTATATTGTTCATATTGGTGATGTAGATAAATATTATGGACATTTTGAATTTGATGCTAAATGCGCAACATACAGTAATATAAATCAAAATTATCCAGAATTAAATCAAAAGGCTGACTTTTATTTAAACAATGATTTAAAGTTTGTCAACGGATTAAATGTTATGTAGTTTATTGAAATTCAGAGTTTTAATATAAAATTAATTAATTATGAGTAAATTTCGCTTAGATGAGGTAGATCATCAAATTTTAGATATGTTGATTGACAATACAAGAATTCCTTTTACAGATATTGCAAAAAAATTGCTTATTTCCGCAGGAACTGTTCACGTTCGTGTTAAGAAAATGGAAGATGCGGAAATAATCATGGGTTCTTCATTGGTTCTAGATTATGATAAGTTGGGCTATTCATTTATAGCGTATGTTGGGGTTTTTCTTAACAATACATCTCAAACAAAGTTTGTTTTACAACGTATTAACGAAATTCCATTCGTCACGGTGGCTTCTGTAACTACAGGTAAATTTAATATTTTTTGTAAAATTAGAGCAAAGGATACAAAGCACGCAAAAGATGTTATCTTTATGATTGACGATATTGACGGAGTTTATCGTACAGAAACTATGATTTCTTTAGAAGAAAGCATTAACGATAAAAAACGTTTAATGCACACTATTTTTAAAGATATTTAATCCATTTGAAGGATGATAATAAATAATACCTCAAGTAGATTCTTGGGGTTTTTTTTTAATAAATATTTTGACACACAATAATTAATAAAATAAGTATGTACACACATCCCAAAATTGAAAGGTTTAATGAAGAAGTTCTTTCAAAGTATCACATATATAATAGTGTATTTATTACGCTTCCGTTTGACTGTATAGATAATACCGGGGCACTACTTCCTTTATTTACAGATAGTTGTGAAAATGGTTTCAAAAAACAAGAAACACCGAAGGAAATTTTAGATTTATTTGCTCAAAAATACCTCGGTGGTGCAGACGAATCAGAAAAAATTGATTTAATGTTCCGCTTTATTCAGTACATAGAGCGACAAATTGTACTTTTTGACGCTGTCGAGGATGCTGCCTTTCCAGTTGTGAATAATATGGAGGGACGAGGTTCGTTGCGAGATATTAAAGAAAAATCTTCAGCTAAAGGTTTGGAAAATGATTTAATTTCATTTTTAGAAAATTTTAATGTTCGACCAGTTTTGACAGCCCATCCTACACAATTTTACCCTGGCGCTGTCTTGGGAATCATTAACGATTTAACAGATGCCATTCGGAAAAATAACTTATTGGAAATTAAGCAATTGTTAGCTCAGTTAGGTAAGACACCATTTATTCAAGCTGAAAAACCTAATCCTTTCGATGAAGCCGTAAGCTTGATATGGTACCTCGAGAATGTGTTTTACGAAACTGCGGGAGAAATAGTACATTATCTTCAAAAAAATATTTTGCATGGAAGTATAATACAAAACCAAGTGATAAAACTTGGCTTTTGGCCTGGAGGTGATCGTGATGGAAATCCTTTTGTAACTACAGAGATTACACTCAAAGTAGCCGATAGGTTAAGAACATCCATTTTGAAATGTTACTATCGCGAAATGCGAAATTTGAAAAGGAAGCTCACTTTTGCACAAGTAGATGTTCTTGTTGCTGAACTTGAAAACAAGTTATATCGTTCCGTTTTTTACTCTAAAGGAGAAATTTATATCACTTTAGAAGAATTTAAATCTCAATTAAACAAAATTAGAACCATACTTATCGATCGAAATCAATCCTTGTATTTAGATGAAGTTGAAGCATTACTAATTAAAGTAAATTTGTTTGGCTTCCATTTTGCATCTTTGGATATTCGTCAGAATAGTAGAATACATAATGCTGTTTTTAAAGATGTTGTAGAGTATTACTTAAATTCAAATTCCGCTATTTTCCCAAGCAATTATTTTGAATTATCCGAAATTGAAAAGATAGAAGTGTTGTCCACTGTTCAAGGTAATTTGGATGCGACTGTGTTTGAAAATGAAATCACTAGATCAACAATTGAATCTATTCAAGCCATAAGACAAATACAAGAGAAAAACGGCGAATTTGGTGCTAATCGTTACATCATTAGCAATAATGAAAGCGCGTTAAATGTTATGGAAACATTTGCACTTTTTAAATTAAACAATTGGGAAAATCCAACTGTTGATATAATTCCTTTGTTCGAATCAGTTGATGATTTGCAACACGCATGCTTTGTGATGGAGAAATTATATTCAAATCCTATTTATAAATCGCATTTGACTGCTAGAAATAATAAGCAAACCATCATGCTTGGTTTTTCTGACGGTACAAAAGATGGTGGTTATTTAATGGCGAATTGGAGCATTTACAAAGCGAAAGAAGAGTTAACAGCCATGTCGCGAAAATATGGAATTAAGGCACTATTTTTTGATGGTAGAGGCGGACCACCAGCACGTGGAGGTGGAAAAACACATAAATTTTATGCTTCATTAGGTCCGAAAATTGAAAATAGCGAAATACAAATTACCGTTCAGGGTCAAACCATTAGTTCAAATTTTGGAACTTTAGATTCATGTCGTTACAATTTAGAAAATTTATTAAGTGCTGGAGCTACTAATCAAGTTTTTAACAAACAGAAAAATTTATTATTGGATAATGAAAAAGAAATTTTAGATCAATTGGCTCAATTGGGTTATGAAAAGTATTTGAATTTCAAGAATCATCCAAAATTTATTCCATATTTGGAACAAATGAGTACTTTGAAATATTATGCAAAGACCAATATTGGTAGTCGTCCGTCTAAGAGAAGTAAATCAGAACATTTGGACTTTGCCGATCTAAGGGCCATTCCTTTCGTAGGTTCTTGGAGCCAATTGAAGCAAAATGTACCTGGATTTTTTGGTGTTGGAACTGCTCTTAAACATTTTGAGGAAACTGATAATTGGGATAAAGTTCAAAATCTTTATAATGATTCCTTGTTCTTTAAAACTTTGTTAGAAAATAGTATGATGTCCTTGGCAAAATCATTTTTCCCTTTGACAGCTTACATGAGAAAAGACCTTGAGTTTGGAGAATTTTGGCAAATTATTTATGATGAATTTTTAGAAACCAAAAGATTATTGTTGAAAATTGCTGGACACAAAGAGCTGATGGAAAATTATCCTGATGGTCAAGCTTCAATACAAATAAGAGAGCGTATTGTTCTGCCATTGTTAACGATACAGCAGTATGCTTTATTGAGAATAAATGAATTGAATAAGGAAAAGAAACCTGATTTGGAGTTAATTCAAACTTATGAAAAAATTGTAACCCGATCTCTTTTTGGAAATACAAACGCCAGTAGAAACTCCGCTTAATTTTATTAAATTCCAAAAAATAAATTCCAAATTCAAAATTTTAAAATTGTTTTATGAATTCCAATCAATTGCCCGTAAATGAATATTCTGAATTCAATGCTACTTATATTAATGCAATTGATGATGTGAATTTGTTTGAAGAACTAGAAATTAGCTTACACGATTTTATCAAATTTGTTCAGAATATTCCAATGGACAAATTTGATTATCGATACGCGGAAGGAAAGTGGACTATTAAAGATATTATACAGCATATTATTGATGCCGAAAGAATTTTTGCTTATCGTGCTTTAAGAATTTCAAGAAATGACCAAACACAATTAGCAGGATTTGAGGAAAATGATTATGTAGAAAACACCAATGCTAATGGTAGAAGTATTCAAGAATTACTAACAGAATTTTCGGCAGTAAGACATTCTAATTTGCTATTGTTCAAAAGTTTTTCAAATGAACAATTGACTAGATTAGGAATGGCGTCAAATCATACCATTTCCGTTCGTGCTTTGGGATTTTTAATTATTGGGCATCAAAAGCACCATCAAAAAGTATTTCAAGAAAGATATTTGTAAAAAAAATAACCCGAATAAGCAATTTTGTTTAATTCGGGTTTTAATTTAATCCAATTTTTTTTATTCTAGAATTTATCGCGCCGTGATTTCTGCCAAATAACGAGGCGATTTCGTTTATTTTTTTATCTTCACGGAATAATTTTTCTAATTTTAAATCTTCTGATGTATCCCATTTTTTATAAGCTTCGGAATGTTGTAATCTTATTTCATCCACAGAATAAGCTTATATTGTATTTGAATTTTCTTTCTCAATCATAGCCAATCCAATCCTGATTTTATCATAAGGTATCAGTTCTTCAAAATATTCAAAGTAAGGTTTTAACGCATTAGGAGATTCTAGTGCGATTTTGGCGGCGGCAATTTTTGCAATTTCATCTTTTGTAATATAAGAACTTAAATCTATTGGATGTCCATCAGTAATTAATTTGGCTAAGTGAGTGCTTATTGTGCCAACTCCTAAACCTCTTTTAACTGCAATTTCATCAACAGACAAACCGCTTTGGTACATTTCTAGAGTTGCTACGTATGTGGTTCCGTCCGCTTTGGCTCGGACAGTTTTACTTTTTTGAAATTCAATAATCGCATTTATAAACGCATCGCCGTATTTTTCTAATTTTACTTTTCCAACGCCGTCAATTTTTAGAAATTCTTCTTCGTTCGTTGGTCTTTCTGTTTCGAGTTGTCTTAAAGTGGCATCACTAAAAATCACAAAGGCGGGAACTTTTTCTTCTTTTGCAATTTCGCTACGCAGTCTTCTTAGCGTTTCAAAAAGAGCGTTATCAGATGCTTGGGTAGACCGTTCTCGAATTTTAGGTTTGCCATTGCTTATTTTTTGAACCGTTGTCAATTGCACTTTTTCGCCTTCAAACAAAACTTTCTTTGCAAAAGGTGTCAATTTTATCTTGTTTTGCTGATGAAAAGCAATCTCGCAATAGCCTAAATTAATCAATTGAATAAGATATTGATTCCAATCATACCAAGAAATGTCAGCACCAACAGCGTAGGTTTTTAAATTTTGATAGCCTTTCTCATAGATAGAAGCATTTTTTGAACCTCTTAAAAAATCAACAATTACGGGTAATGCCTCCGATTCTTGCAAACGAACGATGGCCGACAATGCTTTTTGAGCAATGATGGTGCCATCGAAAAAGGCCGGCGGATTTTTGCAAATGTCACAATTGCCACAATTTTCGGTGACCAATTCTCCAAAATAGGAAAGCAAAATTTTTCGGCGACAGCTCAACGCATCCGCATATTGCTTCATTCGTTCTAGTTTTGCCAGTTGTACATCGGCATTCAACCCTTCGGAAGCAAATTTTTGCAATTGAATCATATCGCCATAACTTTCGAATAAAACGGTTTCAGATGGTAAACCATCTCGACCTGCACGTCCGATTTCCTGATAATAGCCTTCAATATTTTTTGGTAAGTTATAATGAATTACCCAGCGCACATTGGATTTGTCAATGCCCATTCCAAAAGCAATAGTGGCGCAAACCACCTGACATTCGTCGTTGATAAATTCATCCTGCGTTTTTGAACGAATATCATTGGACAAGCCAGCGTGATAGGCTTTGGCATTAATTCCAATTTTTTGTAGTTTTTCGGCAAGTTCTTCGGTAGTTTTTCGACTTAAGCAGTAAATAATACCACATTCGTTGGGCTTGCCTTTTACAAAATCGATAATTTGCTTTACTCGGTCTAAAGCGGGACGAACTTCCAAACTCAAATTTTTTCTATCGAAGGAAGCTACAAAAGTTCTAGGATTTACTAAATTCAACTGGTCGGAAATATCTGTTCTAGTTGCTTTATCGGCAGTTGCGGTTAAGGCTAGGATTGGAGTAGAAGGGAAGCGGTTTTTTAGATATCCCAAATTGGTATAAGCTGGTCGAAAATCGTGACCCCAAGACGAGATGCAATGCGCTTCATCAATGGCAATAAGGCTTATCGTAATTTGATTAAAAGCATTTTCGAGATAGGTTAAACTTTCTGGAGCAACATAGACCAACTTGACTTTGTTGTCTTTCATATTTTGAATATGAAATTGTTGTTCCTCATTAGATTGACTACTGTTAATAAAACAAGCTGCAATTCCGTTGGCTTTCAAGCTATCGACTTGATCTTTCATCAAGGCGATTAAGGGAGAAATCACGATTGTAATTCCCGGCAGAACCAAAGCTGGAAGCTGGAAACAAATTGATTTTCCGCCGCCTGTTGGCATAATTGCCAGTGTATCTTGACCAGAAAGGATGCAATTGATAATGTCCTCTTGATTTGGTCTGAATTTTTCGAATCCAAAATTTTCTTTGAGTTTGGCGTGTAAAATTTGTATAGTCATTTTGGCGTGTATTTTTTAGATTTTAAAAATAATAAAAAAAGGAACTCATTTAGAGTTCCTTTAGTATAAATTATAGAAAAATCAATTAATCTTCATCGTCTTCATCCTCATCTTCTGGAAGATTGCTTTCGTCTGCATCGTCGTCGTCGTCGTCTGCATCGTCGTCGTCTTTGAAATCAGGTTTGTCTAAACTAGCTCCATCATCAATATCATCGTCTTCTTCATCAAGGTCTAGATCTGCAATAGGTTCAATTTCTGCAGCAATTTCATCATCTTCGTCGTAATTTTCGATTCTATCAGCAAGTTTGGTACTAATTTTTACCAAATAAATACAGTCTTCTGTACGGACTTCAACTGCTTCTATTAACTCGTTTTGAGCATTTCTAAAACGGATAATATTTGAATCATCATAGCCATCAGGAAATTTATCTACCAATAGATTTAAAATTTCGTGGGTCAGTTTTGCGTAATCAACAATTACTCTTTTCATATTTGCGTAACATTTGTTTTTTTTAATGGAATATGTAATTCGCTTAACTTGATCGATTTTTGAATCGCAACTTCGTTAAGCTCCTTTCATCAATATGCTATAAGTCTAATAAATAAGCAAAAATTAGCGGAGCAACAATAGTGGCATCCGACTCGATTATAAATTTTGGGGTTTTTATGTCTAGTTTACCCCAAGTGATTTTTTCATTTGGCACCGCTCCAGAATAAGAACCATAACTGGTTGTTGAGTCTGAAATTTGGCAGAAATAACTCCAAAACGGAATATCATGCATTTCCATATCTTGGTACAACATTGGTACGACACAAATTGGAAAATCTCCAGCAATTCCTCCGCCAATTTGAAAAAATCCTACTCCATTTGAACTGTTTTTTGGATACCAATCAGATAGAAAAACCATATATTCAATACCTGATTTCATTGTCGATGCTTTTAAATCTCCTTTAATCACATAGGAAGCAAAAATATTTCCCATCGTGCTATCTTCCCAGCCGGGTACAATAATAGGTAAATTTTTCTCTGCTGCAGCATACATCCAACTGTCTTTTAGGTCAATTTCATAATATTCCTCTAAAACTCCTGAAAGTAGCATCTTGTACATAAATTCGTGCGGGAAATATCTTTCGCCTTTATCATCTGCATCTTTCCAAATTTTGTAAATATGTTTTTGCAAACGACGAAATGCCTCATGCTCTGGGATGCAAGTATCTGTAACACGATTTAAACCTCTTTCTAGCAAAGCCCATTCGTCTTCTGGAGTCAAATCTCTGTAGTTTGGAACTCTTTCGTAGTGTGAATGTGCTACCAAATTCATAATATCTTCCTCAAGATTTGCACCTGTACAAGAAATGATTTGCACTTTATCTTGACGAATAAATTCCGCAAATATTTTACCTATTTCGGCAGTACTCATTGCCCCTGCTAAAGTTACCATCATTTTAGCACCATTGGCTAATTGTTGTTCGTAAGCCTTGGCGGCATCTACTAACGATGCCGAGTTGAAATGCAAATAATGTTTTTCGATAAATTGACTAATTGGTCCTTTACTCATTTTTTTATATTGTTTAAGCTAATTATTGCTTGTTCAAAGGAAATATATTTTTTTGAAAACTACAATGATAATTTATTAATTATTTCTTGTTGTAACCTAAAATTTCTAATACATGTTCTGCGGTTTGTTGCTCCGAGAAGACTTCGGTTGCTAGAATTCCATTTTCATCACGATCAATCAGGATGTGTTTGGGTTGTGGAATCAAACAGTGATGCAATCCACCGTATCCACCAATGGTTTCTTGATAGGCACCAGTGTTGAAAAAACCAATATACAAAGGTTTCTCTTTTGAATATTTTGGCAAATATATGGCATTCATATTTTGTTCAGAATTGTAATAATCATCGCTATCACAGGTTAGTCCTCCCAGAAGTACTCTTTCATAAGTGTCGTTCCATCGGTTAACCGCCAACATCACAAAACGTTTGTTAATTGCCCAGGTGTCTGGTAAAGTGGTTATAAATGAAGAGTCAATCATATTCCATTTTTCCCTGTCATTTTGTTGCTTTTGATACAAAACTTGGTAAATAGCACCACCGCTTTCGCCTACAGTATAAGATCCAAATTCGGTAAATATATTTGGTACTTCAACGTCGGCTTCTTCACAAGCAATTTTGATTTGATTGATAATTTCATCAATCATGTACTGATAATCGTATTCAAAAGCCAAGGAATTTTTTATAGGAAATCCTCCGCCAACATTAAGGCTGTCAAGAGTTGGGCATTCTTTTTTCAAGGCTACATAAACTTTGATACATTTTACAAGTTCATTCCAATAATAGGCAGTGTCCATGATACCAGTATTGATAAAAAAGTGGAGCATCTTGAGCTCTAAATTTTTATTTTCTTGGATTTGCTTTCTATAAAAAGGCAAAATGTTTTTATAACCTATTCCGAGTCTTGAGGTGTAAAATTCAAATTTTGGCTCTTCTTCAGCTGCAATTCGGATTCCAATTTGAAATTTGCCTTTGATTTCGGCTTGAAGCAAATCTAATTCTTCATAATTGTCAATAATCGGAATTGTTTTTTTGTGTCCATTGTTGATTAATCTTGCAATGTTTGTAATATATTCGTCACGTTTGAATCCATTACAAATTACAAAAGTATTTTTGTTGATTTTGCCATTTTTCATCAAATTTTCAACAATATTGATATCAAATGCAGATGAAGTTTCGATGTGAATATTATTTTTGAAAGCTTCATTCATTATGTATTCAAAATGCGAACTTTTTGTGCAATAACAATAGAAATATTTACCATCATATTTGTTTTTTTCCATTGCATTTCTAAACCAATCTTTGGCTCGTTGAATGCTTTTAGAAATTTGAGGCAGATAGGTGAACTTTAAAGGTGTACCATATTTTTGTACCAATTTCATCAAATCAATATTGTGAAATTCTAGATTGTCTTTGTTTAAAGTAAATTCTTCTTGCGGAAAATAGTAAGTTTGGTTAATTAAGTCGAAATATTTTGTGTTCATGTGATTTTTGAATTTTAGATTGTTTAATTGAAATTGTAATTAAACTAAAATTCAAACCCTGATGTTTTCAAAAACAATTTGAAGTTTTTCGTTTTCAGCTTTCAAATAGGGAAATATATCAAAACTAAAAGTGTCTTTAGTAGTAAAAAATAGTTTCATTTTTTTTAAAAATGAATTACTGATTTTGTTTTGAAAGAAACAACCGTTTCTTTTGTTTTGATTTTTTTTCATTGCCACAAATGTAAAAAATATTAAATACCAAATGCAATCCTTTTTGTAAAAATAATTAAGATTTATAATCATCAAAAGATTTTAAAATCAACTCATTTTCAACAGATTGGTTGATTATAATTTTTCCAATACCTTCTATTAACGCAAATTGAATGTTGCCATATTCATTTTTTTTGTCATGAATAAGTAATTCTAAGATAGGATTAATGTCTGTTTCATCAAAAACAATATCATCATAAATTGCTTTTATGGTCGATTTTATTTGATTGTATTCTTGTTGGTTTATCAAGTTTTTTTCTAGTGAAATAAAACTTTCTAAAATCATTCCTATTGCAATGGCTTCGCCGTGTAACAAACTTTTTTTATCATCATTTTCAAGGAAATAACTTTCAATGGCGTGGCCTAAAGTATGACCAAAATTCAATGCTTTGCGGATATTTTTTTCCGTTGGATCTTGTGTTACAATTTCGTTTTTGATTTCTACTGATCTGTAAATTAATTCATCGAAATCGGCAAAATCAATGGCTTTTAAATCTAAAAATTGTTCCCAATATTGCTTGTCGTAAATCAATCCATGTTTTAACATTTCGGCTAATCCGGAACGCATTTCATCTTTGGAAAGTGTTTCTAAATATTGTGTGTCAATTAGCACCATTTTAGGAACATTGATAACACCGATTTGATTTTTTAGATGACCTAAATCGACACCAGTTTTCCCTCCAACAGAGGCGTCAACCATTGATAATAAACTTGTTGGAATATGAATAAAATCGACTCCACGCTTGAAGGTCGATGCAACAAAACCACCTAAATCAGTAACAACTCCACCACCCAGATTTAGAATTAGGCTTTTTCTATCAGCACCAAGTTCTGTTAGAACATTCCACAGTTGCACACAAGTTTCGATGTTCTTGTTGGGTTCGCCGGCTTCAAATTCTATAATTTCTATGGTAAGATCAGTTGCCAAATAGGGTAGAAATTTTGGCAAACAATATTCATTTGTATGGCTATCGACAATAATAAATAATTTAGAATAGTGCGTATTGTCGAGGAATAAATTTAGAGCTTCATATCCTTTTTCATTAAAATGTATGGGATAATTATTGGCTTGAATGGATTGCATATTTCTTAATTAATTTGATGTGCAAAATAAGGCAATTTTTGCCGAATAATTTTGAATACTCTCTCTATATTTGTTGAAAATATAACAAATAATGGAAAATTTATTCAACAATACTCAAATTGCATTTTCATTAAAAAGCGATACAGAACTGGAAAGAGCGTATTTTTTGTTCAAATTAATTGCAAATGAACCACTTGTTCGAATTGGAACAGCAGTTACAAATTTTGCTTTAAAAACCAGTTTGCCTGTTGAGGGATTGATTCGTGCTACAGTTTTTGATCATTTTTGCAGTGGAATAAATGAAGACGATAGCTTAAAAGTTGTGGACAATTTGTTTACCAAAGGCGTTTCTTCGGTTTTAGATTATTCTGTTGAGGGCAAAGAAGAAGAGGAACAATTTGATGCTGTTTTGGAAAAGACTTTAAAATTGATAGATTTTGCTAAAGAAAAAAAATCAATTCCTTTTGCAGTTTTCAAACCAACTGGCTTTGGTCGCCTCGATTTGTATGAAAATGTAAGTTTAGGAAAAAAGTTAACGGAATCAGAAACAGAAGAATGGAGTAGAGTAGTGGCTCGTTTTGAAAAAGTATGCCAAGCTTCTTATGAAAGTGATGTAGCTTTATTGATTGATGCCGAAGAAAGTTGGATGCAAGATGCAGTTGATAATTTAGTTGAAGTAATGATGCTGAAATACAATAGGACGAAACCCATTGTTTTCAATACTTTGCAAATGTACCGTTGGGATCGATTGGATTATTTGAAAAAGTTGCACGAAAAAGCAAAACAAGAAGGATTTTTTATAGGAATTAAACTCGTTCGAGGCGCTTATATGGAAAAGGAAAATGAACGTGCAATTGAAAAGGGTTATCCAACACCAATTTGCGCGTCAAAGGAAGCTACCGACAAGAACTATGATACTGCCGTAAAATATATGGTAGATCATTTGGATACAATGTCAATTTTTGAGGGAACTCACAACGAATCCAGTACTTATTTTTTGATGAATTTAATGGAGGAAAAAGGTATAAATTCAACCGACAATAGGATTTGGTTTGGACAGTTGTACGGAATGAGCGACAACATTAGTTTTAATTTAGCCGACAATGGTTTTAACGTCGCAAAATATTTACCGTTTGGCCCCGTAAAAGATGTGATGCCTTATTTGATTCGTCGTGC
>CAMCTL010000046.1 GCA_945878515.1 Flavobacterium psychrophilum
TAAAAAGTTGATTTTTGTATTTTTAAATTAGATAAAAATGCAAGATTCTTTTAGTGAACTTATCAAGTTATTATTACCAGAAATAATAGTAGACTATTTTGAACTGACTTCTTATGAAAAAGGAGAAGAAATACTTCATCTTTATTTAAGAGAGATTAACTCGATTCCTAAAGAATACCGACAATATAAATTAAGTTCAAAAGGCTTCTTTGATGAGATAACGGTTCAAGATTTCCCAATTCGTGGACACCAAGTATATCTTCATATCACTCGCAGAAGGTGGCTTAATGAAGACACGGGGCAAGTGGTTTTTAGAGATTGGAATTTAGTAGCAGACGGAACTCGTATAACACAGGAGTTCGCGTCTTTTTTAAAAGAGATCAATAGATTCCAAGCCTAATGATTGCAATGCTATCGCCTCTTTCTATGGCGTTAGCGGTAAAAATCTACAACATCAATACAAAGATTTCTTGAGTGATTTTAAAATCTGGAATCAAAAATCTCACGCAAAAGATTGGCTTATTTTTCCTGAGAACATAGGTAAACGCTTATCAATAGACGAAACCTCTCTCTCAAATGGAGAACTTTATACTATTTTGACCAATAAATCTGGTAAAGGACGAAAGGGAACTATAGTGGCAATGGTTGCTGGAACTAAAGCCGAAACGGTAATTGCAATTATCGAAAAAATTCCTCTTAAACAACGAAACCTAGTCACAGAAATAACCTTGGATATGGCAGGAAATATGGGACTCATCGCCAAGAAATGTTTTCCAAATGCAACGCGTGTTACCGACCGTTTCCACGTTCAAAAACTAGCCACAGAAGCGCTGCAAGAAATCCGAATCAAATACCGCTGGCAAGCCATAGAGCAGGAAAACGAGGCTATAGAAAAAGCCAAGAAAAGTAAGAAAAGGTTCGAACCCGAAGTTTTGAGCAATGGAGATACTCTTAAACAATTACTAGCCAGAAGCCGCTATTTCTTGTACAAAAACAAATCAAAATGGTCGCCAAACCAAATAGAACGTGCTAATTTATTATTTAACTTGTATCCCGATATTCAAAAAGCATACAATCTAACCCAAGACTTGCGAAACATCTTTGAAAAAACAACCGATAAAATAATAGGCTTTGCTAAATTGGCAAAATGGCACGAAAAAGTAAATCAATCAGGATTCAAGTCTTTCAATACAATATCTAGAACAATAATTAATCATTATCAAACCATCTTGAATTATTTTGATAACAGAAGTACCAATGCCTCAGCAGAATCTTTCAACGCTAAAATAAAAGCTTTTAGATCACAATTCAGAGGTGTTAGAAATATAGAATTCTTCCTTTTTAGACTAACAAATATTTATGCTTAGTTTTTGTCGCTCCACAGGTTTTAGGATTGATCCCTAATATTTATGCTTAGTTTTTGTCGCTCCACAGGTTTTAGGATTGATCCAAGAAAATGTTAATTAAAAAACTTTAAACGCCTGCTGAAATTGCGACTTTACATTTTTTTTAAATTTCTATTTAAATAAAAAAACCCCAATTTCTTTAGGAAATTGAGGTTAAAAGAGCGAAAGACGAGGCTCGAACTCGCGACAACCAGCTTGGAAGGCTGGAGCTCTACCAACTGAGCTACTTTCGCATTGCGAGTGCAAATATAAATAATAAGTTGGTTTCTTTGCAAGTTTTTTTTTAAAATTCTTCTAGAATGATGTTTCTTTTTTTTAAATTATTTAAAAACAGGCTGTTGTAAATAGGTCAAAAGTAGAATTTATCAATTCAAGGCCTTTGCAAAAGGTTTTACTGTTTGGCAAAGTATTAAGTTGTAACTTTATATAGAATTTTACAAAATCGAAAAAAACACAAGAAATGAATAGATTTTTACTTGTTCTACTGGTTTTCATTGTTTTTAGTTGCGATAGGGAGTCCAAGCAAAAGACATTAACACCAATTTCTGTTCCAAATCCTGTAGTTCTTACCCAGGGGAAATCGGTTGCAATTGACAGTCTTTTACTGAAATCTTTTGAAAGTAAAGTGCTTACTGCATTTTATTTAAACTCTGGTTATAAATCAGTTTGGCAATCCAAAAAAAATAGAAATATTATTATTGCACAACTTTCAAAGTCCGAAGAGGAAGGTGTAAATTCAGCTACTTACAATATAAATAAGTTAATTAAATTTGAAAAAAAGTATGCAACCTTAAATGAAAATGAAAGAGCAAGTTATGATATTTTACTGACGAATAGTCTTCAAAAATACATTTCGCATTTGAGTAACGGACAAATCAATTCTAGAAATTTGTATAAAGATTGGGATTTGAAAGTAAATGTAATAGACATCAACAAAACCATTGTAAATATGTTGAAAACGGATTCTCTTAATCACAAAATTGAGAATATCAAACCCAATCATTTGGTTTATAATAGTTTGAAAAATGCACTGAGAATAATTAATTCTTTTCCAAAAGATAATTTTTCAGCCATTGAAATCGAGAACAAAATTGTTTTAAACGATACCAATCCATCCGTAATTCACATCAAGAAAAGATTAATTTATTGGAAAGATATGAAGCCAAAAGACAGTCTTTCTGCTATTTACGACGGTGAAACGTATAAAGCGATGAAGAAATTTCAAATTCGCCACGGATTGGCTGCCGATGGCGTTATTGGAAAAGGCACAGTTGCAGCGCTCAATTTTTCAAAAAAGAAGCGAAAAGAACAAATCTTAGCCAATTTGGAGCGTTGGAGATGGTTTCCAAAAGAAATGGGAAAGGAATACGTTATTGTAAATATTCCAGATTATAAATTGATTTTAGTTGAAAATGCAGATACGATAAGAACGCACAAAGTCATTGTTGGAAGAGACAAAAGACCAACTCCAATTTTATCCTCCAAATTAACACATGTTGTTTTTAATCCCACTTGGACAGTTCCGCCAACCATTTTGCGGGAAGATGTAATTCCTTCAATTATAAAAAATAGAAGCTATTTGGCACAAACAAATATAAAAATATTTGACAGTAAAGGAAATGAAGTTTCAGCTGGAAATTGGAAACTTTCCAGAGCAAAAGGATATCGCTATGTTCAAAGTCCTGGAACATTTAATTCTTTGGGAATGGTTAAATTTATTTTTCCCAATCGGTTTTCGATTTATTTGCACGACACCAATCATCGAGATTTTTTTGGAAAGCAAAAACGGTCATTGAGTTCAGGTTGTGTGCGGGTTGAAAATCCTTTGGAATTGGTTGAAACTTTGCTAGGCGAAGGAAGCAACTGGGATTTAGAAAAAATTACCAAAATTTTGCAAAGCGAAAAAACGAAGCACATCAAATTACAAAACAAGATTGATATTCATATTTTATATTGGACGGCTTGGAGCGAAAATAATCAGTTGATTTTTAGAGATGACATTTATAATCTTGATGCCAATCTGTATCAACAATTAGGAAATTAAAGGCAGGCTATTTTTGGAACTTCTGGACGGATGATAGATATAAAAACAAGATTTGTTTTTTATTGTGCTCACAATTCCATCTAGTAATTCCGCTGGAATAGCTGGACAACCTTGGCTTCGGCCTAATCTTTTGTGGTTTTGAATAAATGTATTTGAAACATAATCGGCAGAATGCATCACTACACCTCTTGCTCTTGCATTGTCATTTACACCTTTTTCTAAACCATCTAATTTAAGCGACATTCCGTGTTTTCCGTTATAAGTTTCTCCAGTTAGATATAAGCCCAAACTACTTTTGTACGAACTATTTGTATTCGAAAAATTATTTGCATATTCGTCGCCTGTGTTTCTTCCGTGAGCGACTAAGGATTGGTATAAAATAGTATTGGTGCTTAAATCAATAACCCACAGCCTTTTAACATTGGAAGACAAACTAAAATCAACCAAAGTTAGAATGTCTTTTTGGATTAATCCTCTTTCTTTCAATGAATAAAAACCATTCAAGGCTTCTTTGAAACTATCAAAATTAGGAAGATCAAAGTGATTAACATTCAAGTTATTATATGCATTTTCTGCGTTTGAATCAAAGCTTGAAATTGCAACACGTGAAATTTGGGGTTTTCGAGATTTTACAGGTTCAGTAATGAAAGTATTTTCGACATAGATAGAAATTATCAAAAACAAAACTTGGGGAAGAATTTTGTATATCATTGAAAATAAATGGGGTTTAAAAATAATTTTGGTCGCAATGTACAAAAGGATTGCATTGCAAAGGGTGACATTTAAGAAAAAAATATGATTTTGATGCGAATTTGATATAATTATATCTGTTTGTAGCTGTTTTTTTGGGTTTTGTTGTAGGTTTTTACTTTTTTCAGTTTCTAATTCATTTTTCAAAATGTTTTTTTTATTTGATTAATGGACTGAATTCAGAATTTTAGCCATGATTCAAAGGTGAAATTAGCGTGAATTATTAGGTCGATTATCATTCTTGCTGATTATGGTGGAAAACGAAATCAAGTAACAAACTTCAATAAAAAGTAGTATTTTTGACCATTCAAACTACAATTATAATTAGATGAAAAATAAATATGTTGATTTTATTTCGGACGAACATTTGCTGAATTGTATTGCAAATCTTCATAAAGCCTATTTAAAAGCAAAAAACAATATCACTAAAAAGAACTTTTACAGCAATAAAGTTGATACTATAAAATTGACTTTTGACGCTCAATTCAACGATATTAATCAAGAAAGTTTAATTCAAGCCGAAATTTTACGACAAATTGATAAATCAATAAACAATTCTATAGGAACCTTTCACGAGCAAATTTTGGGAGGAATAGAAGGTTTTCAGGTTGGAAACTTAAGCGGTTTTGATATAAAAGCGAATGATAATAGTTTGTTTGCAGACATCAAAAACAAACATAATACGATGAATAGCAGTTCAGCAGAAAGTCTATTTCAGAAGTTAAGAGATTATGGCGATGACTACAAAAAAGCGAAATGTTATTGGGTTCAAATCCTTGCAAAAGGAAGTTTCTGTGAATTATGGAAAGGAGATATAAATGGTAAAGAATATAGTCACAGTAGAGTTTATAAAATTTCAGGCGACCAGTTCTATGCTTTACTTTCTGGAAAAGAAAATGCCCTTTTTCAATTATACAAGGTATTGCCTTCGGCAATAACTGACTATTTGAATTCGATTGACAAAAGTGATATTGTAATAGAAAATTCAGCTTTAGATGAAATAAGATCAGAAATTGTAATTTCTCAAAAAACAATTTTAGATCAAATAACTTTTGAAAATTATAGTTATTATTTGGGCTTCGACAAATTATAATAAGAATTCAAGAACTTAATAATCGAATATCCAACTTCTTTGCCAAGGTTTACGGGAACTGCATTTCCAATTTGTTTGTATTGTTGTGCAATAGAACCCTCAAATTTCCAATCATCAGGGAAAGTCTGAATTCTTGCATATTCTCTAACCGTAAATGGTCGAGTTTCTTCTGGATGACATCTTTCAGTTTGTTTTTGTGCTGGACTACAAGTTAATGTTAAACAAGGTTCATCCCAACCAATTCTTCGTGCAATTCCAGTTTTGCCTCCACCAAGATGAAAACTTCCACCCATAAATTCTTTTTGAATTTTAAGCGGTAAATCTCGCCAATATCCTTTTTGTGGTACTAAATCCAAAACATCTGTTTTGCTTTGGGGATATTTGGACCCTTCTGATTTGGGAACATTGCAATCGAATAACTCGCCTTTTTTCAAAGCATCTTTTAAATTATAGATTTTTTTATTGGGCTTTGGATATTCATATTGTAAATCAATATCTTTTCTAATTCCTACTACAATTAATCGCTCACGCTTTTGCGGAACATTGAAATTAATTGCTTTTAAAACTTGGACTGGAATAACATTATAGCCAATCTCATCAAGAATCGAAATCATTCCTTGCAAGGTTTTTCCATTTTCGTGACTTAGCAAACCACGAACATTTTCGCCAATGCAAATTGGAGGATTTACTTCTTTTACAGCTCTTGCAAATTCATAAAACAAAGTTCCACGCGCATCTGCTAATCCCAATTTTTTCCCAGCATAACTAAATGCTTGACACGGAAATCCGCCAGTTACAACATCTACTTTATTATGAAATTCAGAAAAATCTAATGACCTAATATCTCCCTCCAAAACATTCCAATTTGGTCGATTGTGTCTTAATGTTTGACAGGCCCATTTATCAATTTCGTTTAATGCAACGCATTTTAAACCAGACTTTTCCATTCCAACAGCTAAACCGCCAGCACCAGCAAACAATTCTAAAACGGAATAATCATTATGAGGTTCTACATAATTCGAAAAAGTATCTTGAATATTTGTATCCAAAAAGTTTGCAAACAAAGTATCTACATCTGATTTTCGATAAACTCGATAATTGCTCCTAGGTTCCCGAACAGCAGAAAGTTTACCCTCTTTGTCCCAGCGTCTCAAAGTTTCTTTGCTTTTCCCAATATATTCGGAAGTTTCCGAAAGTGTCATATAATCATTCATAACCAAATTCTTTAACCTTACACAATGGTTACAAATTTAATATAAAAATTGGTATATCCTAACGTGCGAAAATGAAAAATAACTATATTAACTCTTTTTATTTCTGATTAAGGCATTTAGATTGATGAAAAGTCGCTTTTGAGTTTGGAAAAAATTGGCAAATCCTGAAAGAGTATCTTAATGTTACACCAGACCTGATTTAGTAAACAACTGTTTCTTTTTATTCGTGATATTTTTCGGAAAGCCTTATCTTTGTAAAAAAATTAATTAAGATGAGCAAAAAAGTAATCCTTATGATTTTAGACGGTTGGGGAAATTCGCCCGACCCAAAAGTTTCAGCAATTGACAATGCGAACATCCCTTTTATCAAGAGTTTATATTCCAAATATCCAGTAGCACAACTTAGAACCGATGGTTTAAACGTTGGTTTGCCTGAAGGACAAATGGGAAATTCTGAAGTTGGACACATGAACCTTGGTGCTGGTAGAATTGTCTATCAAGATTTGGCAAAGATTAATTTGGCTGTTGCCAATAATACAATGGCACAAGAACAAGTATTGGTTGATGCTTTTCAATATGCGAAAGATAAGAATGTAAATCTTCATTTTCTTGGATTGGTTTCTGACGGTGGCGTACATTCGCATACCTCGCATTTACGCGGTTTGATTGATGCTACTCAGGCTTTTGGATTACAAAAAGTTTTCGTTCATGCTTTTACAGATGGCCGTGATGTTGATCCAAAATCTGGGGTGACTTACATTCAAAATTTAGAAAAATATATTGAAAATACTTCCGCAAAAATTGCTTCAGTGGTGGGAAGATATTATGCAATGGATCGTGATAAGCGTTGGGAAAGAGTGAAAATTGCCTACGATTTATTGGTAAACGGAACCGGAACACATTCTAAGGACTCTGTAAAAAGCATTAAAGAAAGTTATGAAAATAATGTAACCGATGAATTTGTCAATCCTATAATTATGGTTGATGACAATGATGAACCATTGGCAACGATTAAAGAAAATGATGTGGTTGTTTTCTTCAATTTCAGAACAGATAGAGGTCGTGAGTTAACCGAAACCCTTTCGCAAAAAGATTTCCACGAACAAAATATGCACAAGCTCAATTTATATTATGTTACCTTGACCAATTATGACGAAACTTACAAGAACGTAAAAGTGGTGTATAATAAGGACAACGTTACAGAGACTCTTGGCGAAGTTTTAGAAAAAGCGAACAAAACACAAATCAGAATAGCCGAAACCGAGAAATATCCTCACGTAACTTTCTTCTTTTCTGGTGGTCGAGAATTGCCATTTATTGGCGAAAGCCGCATCTTGAAAAATTCGCCAAAAGTAGCCACTTATGATTTGCAACCCGAAATGAGTGCTTTTGAATTGGCCGATGCTTTAGTTCCAGAATTGAATAAGGGCGAAGTAGATTTTGTTTGTTTGAATTTTGCCAATGGCGATATGGTTGGACATACAGGTGTTATGAGTGCCGCAATTCAAGCCTGTGAAGCTGTAGATAAATGTGTCGAGAAAGTGATTACGGCGGCTTTGGCCAATGATTATACCACCTTAATTATTGCCGATCACGGAAACTGCGAAACGATGATCAACCCAGACGGAAGTCCAAACACAGCACACACCACAAATCCAGTCCCAATTATTTTGGTGGACAAAGAATTGAAATCAATAAAAGATGGCGTTTTGGGAGATATTGCCCCAACTATATTGGATTTAATGGATCTTGAAAAACCTGCGGTAATGACTAGACATTCTTTATTGTAAACCTACCAAAACTTTTTTTATAAAGCTTCTCTATTTAGAGAGGCTTTTTTTATAAATAAAAGTTAAAGTTTCATGTTCAATAGTAATGCTATTATTTTTGCATATATTTGTATCATCATACAGACTAGCTGAACACTGTAAAAGAAGTAGGCAATTAAAAAAAGTATTATGAATGCAAAAAAATTAGTTTTGGGTTTAGTTATAACATCAACTTTATTGGGCTCGTGTAATCAAGCATCTCAAAAAATTAAAGAAGAGACGGACAAGATTATTTCGCCAACCAGCACAGATGTACAAAAAGTAATTGATGATTTGGGATTGGTTTATGTTGAAGAAGGAGCCCAAACCGTTATTACCTACGAAGAAGTAAATGCTGCACAACAAGCTTGGTGCGATGCATTGGTTAAAATAGGTAAGCTAGAGGAAGAAGGTAAAGATTACAGAGCATTTGCAGAACAATTTCTTTCTGACGCCTATAACTATGACAGCGGCAAAGTTTTTTTTAAGCCCACTTTGGCACATGGAGATCAAACTTTTCGAAACGACAAAAAGGGAGCATTAGCTTATTTCATCGGTGGCGATTTGGAGTATCCAGACGACAAAGGTTTTGCATTGAATCCGTGGGTAAAAGCGCGTTATGACAATGCTGGCAAGAATAATGAAGGCATTCAAATATATGGTTCAATAGCCATAACTATGGGTAATGTTTGGGTTACAGACAAAAAGGGAAAAGAAGTAATGGTTGATAAAACTTGGGTTTTCAAAAAAGGGAAAGACGGAAAACTTCGTATAATTGTTCATAAATCTTCATTGCCTTATTCTCCAAAATAAAAAGTTTTAGGGCTGATTTAACAAAATCAGCCCTATTTTTGTGCAAAAAAATAAAAAATAAGACGAAACGCCCACTACAATCGTAATTGACACAAAGAGAAATGATTACAGGCGTTCCATCTTCCATTTAAAAAATAGTACAACCAGATGAAATATCAATTACTAATTGCCGGATTTATATTTGTTTGTTGTTCAAACATTGAGGCTCAAAATACTCGTTTAAACGATCATAATGAAATAGGTTGGTTCAATTATTTTGGAACTTTTAAAATTGCAGAAAAATATAGCATTCACACTGAATATCAGTGGCGAAGAACAAATTTTATTTCTGATAAACAACAAGATTTATTGCGAGTTGGCGTAAATTATCAAGCTAATCCTAAATTGCAGTTAAGATTGGGTTATGCTGGAATAGAGACGCATCCTTATGGTGAATATGCTATTAATGCTCAAGGCAAAGATTTCACGGAACATCGACTTTTTCAGATGGTAACGTTGAATGACAAAATTTCAAAATTTGAATTATCACATCGGTTTATGCTAGAGCAACGATTTGTGGGAAGGTACACGCTACCCGAATTGACTGTTGAAGATGATTATATTTTCTTGAATCGCCTCCGATATATGTTTAGAGTTCAAATGCCGTTAAAAGGAACCGAAATAAAAAATAAAACGCCATACATAGCTGCTTATGACGAAATATTTATTGGTTTTGGCAAAAATGTTAACGAAAATATATTTGATCAAAACAGAATAGGATTGTTATTAGGGTATCGCTTTGACAATAATTTTAGAATTGAAGCGGGCTATTTGAATCAAACTTTGCAATTAGGACGAGAAATCAATCAAAGAAATGTCTTTCAGAGCAACAATGGATTTATAATAAACAGTTTTCTAAATCTAGATTTTACAAAAAAAATGCCTAAATAAAATTGATATGACTCTTTTTTCCCCAAGTATAATTGCAGTAAACACTAGTAAAATCAATCAAATTGAAGATTTATCAAAAGCTATTTATCGTTTGATTATTTATAGTAGAGATCATTTTGATGACGATTTGCTTGATATTTATTTGGACGGGTTTTCAAATTTAAAGGATTTGCTTTCAATCAAAAATGCTCAAATGGAAGCACAAAACGAAGAAGAAGCTACTGAGTATCTAAAAAATTTAAAGCAATCATTAGAATTTGTAATTGACGAGATTTTACAAAATAATGATTTTGAAAAAGAAATACAATTATTTCAACTTTTGCGATTGATTTCGCCAGAAACCAATAGAATTCATCCCAATAAATACCGTCAAACGACCGTTCAAATTGGAAGCCACATTTGTCCAGAACCAGATGTAATTTCAGGTTTAGTATCTCAATTATTCTACAATTGTAGCCAAATCAATACGCCTGTAATCAAGGCCATTTACTTGCATCACGAGCTAATCAGAATTCATCCTTTTGTTGACGGAAATGGAAGAGTGACTCGAATTGCAAAAAACTGGATATTGATGTACAATATGTACCCCCCAATTTTCATCAATGATGCCCTCGAAAAAAAAGAATACATTGATACTTTGAGCAAAAGTTTTAGCGAACTAAACAAAAACAGCACCTTTTGGAATGAATTTACTCATTTATTTTTTGAACAAGAACTGGATAGATTAATAAAGAATTTAATTTTTCTGTATGACAGCATTAATGCGATAGGGAAAGTAAGAAAAAATAATCAAATTCGCACAAATATATTAAATAATAGTTAATTTATCGTCACTAATAGTATTACTATTATATTTGAGATTAGTTTTGTACAAATAAAAAAATAAGATGAAAAAGAATTTAATTTTGATCCTGTCACTTCTTGCTTCATTGCATTTTTTTGGACAAGAAAATTTGTTTGTAAAGAAAGAATACAACAACCTTGAAGAAGCTTTAAAAAATCCAGAAATGGTTTACAAACTTGATTTAAGCAATCAAAAGCTTAAGTTAGAAGGTATAGATTGGTCGAAGTTTGTAAATATGGAAAACCTTACTCTTAAAAACGATCATCTAAAAGAGATACCATTTGGTATTTCATCATTAAAATCATTAAAAAGCATCGACTTAAGTGGAAATGACTTTAATGTTTTGCCTATTGAGTTTTCTAAATTAACTAATCTTGAAGAGGTATTCCTAAACGATGAAAAAAACATTAATTTACCTAAAACATTAAGCGTTTTGGCTAAATTGCCCAATTTGAAGAGTTTGCATTTAGAAAACGACAGGTTAAAAGAACTACCCAAGGAAATATTACAATTTAAAAGTTTAGAAAGTCTTTACCTTAACCAAAACATATTTAAAACAATTCCCAGATTAGAAACACTACATCATCTTAAATTTTTAGATTTGAAAGGAAATAAAATAAATACAGGAACAGAAGATTTGAAGAATTTAAACTTTGGATTTCAAATAAATTTTTAATCTATTCCGGTGAAATGAAGAGATTGTTTTTATTTTTTGTTTTTTGTTCATTGCAGGTATTGGCTCAGAATGATATTGGAAGTTGGAACGTAATCAATATTAATTTTAAAGTTAATGAAAAATGGAGTGTTTTTAGCGAAGCCCAATTGAGAAGTTTGTCGTTTTATGACCAATTTCATTACTATGAATACAAAACTGGTTTTACCTATAAAATAACTCCGAATTTCTCAGCAACAACAGGAATTGGTTCTTATAATACATTTAGCGAAGGAGGTAATTTTGAACTACCGATGCAAAACCAAGAAATCAGAACTTGGGCGCAAATTAATATGAAAAACCCTTTAGATTTTCTAACTTTCGAACATAGATACAGAGCCGAACAGCGATTTACTTCAAACGGTTACCGAAATCGTTTCAGATACAGATTAGCTGCAACAGTTCCTTTAAATTCAAAAAAAATACAACCAAAAACGTTCTATGCATTAATTTGGAATGAGATTTTCTTTACAGATAAAGAGCCATTTTTTGAAAGAAACCGATTTTTTATAGGAGGAGGTCATGAGTTTTCAAAAAACATGGCGTTTCAACTAGGCTACATTCATCAATTCGATTATAAAATAAATGATGAAACGGGACGTGATTTTTTGAATCTTTCCCTTTTGTATAATTTTGATTTAGCAAAAACGAAACAAAATGGCTTTATTCCTACGACAGCAGATTAATAACAATTCTATTTAAAAAATGCAAGATATCCTTTCCAATATAGTTATTTCGGTAAACGCAAAATTGTATGTAAAAAACCCTGAAACTTCCGAATTAGGTAAGAAAATTATTGAAAACAGCATTATTCTAATCCATGAAATAGGGTTTGAAAATTTTACATTCAAAAAATTAGGAGAACGAATCAACTCAAACGAGAGTTCTATATATCGGTATTTTGAAAACAAGCACAAATTATTGGTCTATTTATCATCGTATTATTGGAGTTGGATGGAGTACAGATTGGTCTTTGCAACCAATAATATTCAAGACCCATTCGAGAAACTGAAAAAAGCTATCACCATAGTTACTGAAAAAATCGAGGACGATTTTGATACTGAATTTATTGATGAAGCAGTTTTAAATACCATAATTATTCAAGAGTTCACAAAATCTCTTCATACAAAAGAGGTTGATGAAGAAAATAAACAGGGCTATTTTTTGATTTATAAGAGGCTGATAAATAGAATTATACAAATGGTAAGTGATGTAGATCCTGATTATCCTTATGCTAAAAGTTTAGTCTCATCGATTGTTGAAGGTTCTTTGCACCAGCATTTTTTAATGAATCATCTCACTACAATAACCAATTGTAATGAACATAATAAGCCTACAGATTTCTACATTGACTTAATTTCAACTTTATTAAAAAAATAATTATGAGTCCGCTAAATCGATTTTATAATTTATTACTTCTTGACAAAAAAGATGTTTTGCAATTGTTTTTCTATGCCATTTTTGCGGGTTTAGTCAGTCTTTCGTTGCCACTGGGAATTCAAGCAATTATCAATTTTATACAATCAGGCAGGGTTAGTGTTTCTTGGATTGTATTGGTTGTACTTGTCGTTATTGGCGTAGCGCTAGTAGGAATATTGTCTATGATGCAACTTCGTATTACTGAGAATTTGCAGCAAAAGATATTCATTAGATCCTCATTTGAATTTGCAGGTAGAATGCCAAGAATAAAATTTGAAGAATTATACGGCACCTATCCTCCCGAGTTAGCAAATCGTTTTTTCGATACAATGTCTATTCAAAAAGGGACTTCAAAATTATTGATTGATTTTTCCGCAGCTTTACTTCAAATTGTTTTTGGCGTAATTTTACTTTCCTTGTACCATCCCTATTTTATCGTTTTTGGGTTTATGTTACTTGTTTTACTGTACTATATTTTTAAATTTTCATATAATCCAGGCTTAGAAACTAGTTTGTATGAATCCAAATACAAGTATAAAGTGGCAGCTTGGTTGCAAGAAATTGCCAGAAATAATTTCAGCTTTCGCAATGAATTGAATTACGATTATGCGCTTCAAAAAAACGATTATTTGGTTACCGATTATCTTAAATATCGTGAAAAACATTTTAACGTTGTCAAAAGGCAATTTGCGCAATTAATTATTTTCAAAGTAATTATTACGGCTAGTTTGTTAAGTATTGGTGGTTATTTAGTACTATCTCAAGAAATGAACATTGGGCAATTTGTAGCGGCCGAAATTATAATTTTGTTGGTGATTGGATCGGTCGAAAAAATAATTTTAGGTCTCGAAACGTTTTATGATGTGTTGACATCTGTAGAAAAGATAGGTGTTGTTACCGATATGGTTCTTGAAGACGAAAGCAACACGGAAATTAAAAGTTGTTTCACGTCTTTAACGCTAGAAATCAATAATTTAACGTTTAATTTCCCGGGTGCAGTTAATGCAATTTTGAAAGATATAACATTAAACATTAAGCCTGCAGAAAAAATAGTGATTGAGGGAACAAATGGTTCTGGAAAAACAACGCTGATTCGTTTGTTATCAGGACTTTTACAGCCAACCTCTGGTTCTTTTTATATTAATGACGATACTTTTCAGAAAATTGATTTAAAGCAATATCGCGCTCAAATTGGTAGCGTAATTTATGGTGAAACGCCATTCGAAGGAAGTATTTTAGACAACATTACATTCAAAGATCCAAATGTAAGTCAAGACAATATTAAATGGGCGATTGAAGCTGTTCAACTTTCTTCTTATATAAAAACACTTTCAGACGGTTTGAATACCATAATTTTTCCGCAAGGAAGACAACTTTCTGCGTCCAATGCTCAAAAAATTCTTTTGGCTCGAAGTTTTGTGCACAAGCCAAAAATACTTTTTTATGAAGACCCAACAGACACGATGGATCAGAAAGTAGCCAATGAAATTATTGATTTTATATGCGCTCCCGAAAACAAGTGGACAATTATAGTTTCTTCTAAAAACCCGTATTGGAAAACAAAGTGTTCGCGCAATATTATTATGGATAAAGGACAAATTATTTTTGATTCTAAAAATTAAACTACAATGCTAAATCTATCTGATAACAAGAGTCTTTTTGATGAAAAGGTAAACAAGTTCCAAACTATCAAAAATTTGGAAAACCGACCGCATTACAAAATTTTAAATAAAATTATTGTAGTGGTTTCTATACTTTGTTTAATAGTTTTGTTTCTACCTTGGACACAGAATATTTCTGGAAGTGGCGCAGTAACCACCTTGAAGCCCAACCAAAGACCGCAAACAATTCAGAGTGTTATTTCTGGAAGAATAGAGAAATGGTATGTAAAAGAAGGAGATTTTGTAAAAAAAGGAGATACCATTATGTTTATTTCGGAGATTAAGGAAGATTATTTTGACCCAAATTTGGTGCAAAACACTCAGAATCAAATGATGGCAAAGACATCGGCTTTAGAATCTTATGGTTCGAAGGTTGGGGTTTTGTCAACCCAAATACAAGCCATAGAAAACGAGCAAAAGTTAAAAATCGAACAGGCACTGAACAAAATTAAACAGTCGGTTTTGAAGATAAAAAGTGATTCGATCGATCTAGTTGCTGTAAAAACACAACTAAAAATTGCGAATACTCAATTCAATCGTGCAACCCAATTGAACAAAGAAGGGCTAAAACCAATGACTGATGTAGAAGAAAAGCGTTTAAAGTTGCAAGAAGTAGATGCCAAAATTATTACGCAAGAAAACAAATTATTGACCAGTAAAAATGAATACATCAACGCTAAAGTTGAAATAAATAGAATAAATGCCGAATATTCAGAGAAAGCATCAAAAGCCAGAAGCGACCAATTTACAGCTTTGAGTAATCAGTTCGATACTGAAGCTCAGGTAAATAAACTAAAAAATCAATATGCCAATTATAGTATTCGAAACGGCTTGTATTATATTAAAGCAGCCCAAAACGGTTATGTAAACAGAGCCATTCAAGCTGGAATCGGCGAAACCATCAAAGAAGGAACGCCGATTGCTACAATTATGCCATCTACTTATGATATTGCGGTTGAAACTTTTGTGAATCCTGTTGATTTACCTTTAATAAAAAAGGGAGAGAAAATAAGAGTTTGGTTTGACGGTTGGCCTACAATAGTTTTTTCTGGATGGCCAGATATGTCGTATGGAACTTTTGGTGGAGAAATCGTAGCTATAGAAAACTTCATTAGCGAAAACGGAAAATTTAGAGTTTTGATTGCGCCAGACAGAACGGAAGAAAAATGGCCGTCACAGGTTCGAGTAGGTTCTGGTGCTCAAACTATTGCATTACTCAACACCGTTCCTGTATGGTTTGAAATTTGGCGAATATTAAATGGTTTTCCACCAGATTATTATAAAACTATCAAAAAATCATCGAAAGAAACTAAAGAGAAAAAATAATGAAACGCCCAAGACAATCGTCATTGACACACGGGGAAATGATTATAGGCGTTCCATCTTCCATTAAAAACAAATATTAAAACAGATGAAACGCCCACGACAATCATCATTGACATACATGGAAATGATTATAGGCGTTCCATCTTCCATTAAAAAATAAATATTATAAACAGATGAAACGTATAATTATCGCTTTTTTATTGGTTGGTTTCGCAGCAAAATCTCAAACAATTAATCCAAGTAACGTTGCGATTGATAAAGAATTTTCGTTTAATGAATTTTTGGGTTATGTAAAAAAGTACCATCCATTGGTTAAAACTGCAAATTTAGAAATCAGCAATGCACAAGCTAATTTAATGATGGCTAGAGGCGGTTTCGACCCGAAAATCGAGGTAGATTTTGATCAAAAACAATTTAAAAACAAGGATTATTACTCGGTGATTAATAGCAGTTTTAAAATTCCAACCTGGTATGGTGTTGAAATAAAAGCGGGATTCGATAACAATCAAGGTATATTTTTAAACCCTGAAAATAATGTTCCTACTAATGGTTTGGCTGCGATAGGTATTAATGTGCAACTCGGACAAGGACTTTTTATCAATCAACGAATGGCCGATTTGCGAAAAGCCAAATTTCAAATCCAATTGAGCCAAGCCGAAAGAAAGCTGGAAGCTATCAAAGTCTTGTATGATGCTGCGGTAGCCTATTTTAATTGGAAGAGAAATTACAACGAGGTGAAATTATATCAACAGTATAATGTAAATGCTCAAATACGGTTTAAAGGTGTAAAGGAATTAATCAATCAAGGAGACAAACCCGCAATTGATAGTATTGAAGCGGGAATTATTGTTAAAAATAGATTGTTGAGCCTTGAAGATTCGCAATTAAAATTGACCAAAGCAAAACTCGAACTATCCAATTTTATTTGGATAGAAAATAACATTCCTGTAGAACTCTCTGATTCTTTGTTTCCAGAGGAAAAATTAGACACAACTATTCGAGAAACCTTGAGAACCAACGATTTGTTGAATGCCGATTTTTCAATAACCAATCACCCCAAAATAAACGCTTTAGAAAGAAAAGTGGATATGCTTCGGGTAGACAAGGATTTAAAAGCGAATATGCTTTTACCAAAAATCGATGTGGGTTATTCTTACTTATCTGAACCTAGTTACATTCAAGATCAGAATTTTAATAATTACAAATTGGGAATGAATTTTAATTTCCCGCTTTTTTTGAGAAAGGAAAGAGGGAGTTTGAAGATTGCAAAATTCAAAATTCAAGAAACTGAATTCGCACTTGGTTTAGAAAAAGTACAACTCACCAACAAGATCAATGCTCAAAAAATCGAAATAGAATCACTTATAAAACAACGAAATTTAATAGATGGATTAGTTAAGGACAACAATGCTATGCTCACCTCCGAGGAGCGATTGTTTTCTTTTGGCGAAAGCTCCTTATTTTTAATCAATACCCGAGAAAACAATCTGGTAACTGCGCAACTAGCGGCAATATCACTAGAAAATCGTTTTCTAATTTCTAATTCGGAACTCTTCAAAATAATGGCAAATCCTGATTGAAGCAATTTTGTACTTTAGAAGCGAATTGGTTTTCATCAATTATCTAGTCTTTAAATACCTCATTTTTTTATCGGATAACCAATAATTAAATTAAGTATTAAATTGTACTTTTGCCGTCAGAAAATTGGATTATGATTATCAAAAAAACAAGAGAAGAAATAGAGTTAATGCGCGAAAGTGCTTTGATCGTTTCAAAGACATTAGGAATGATTGCTTCCGAAATTAAAGAAGGAGTTACTACATTATATTTAGACAAAAGAGCCGAAGAATTTATACGAGATCACGGTGCTGTACCAAGTTTTCTTGGATTGTATGGTTTTCCAAATTCGCTTTGCATGAGTCCAAATGCGCAAGTGGTTCACGGAATTCCGAACAATAAACCCCTAGAAAGTGGCGATGTCATTTCTGTAGACTGTGGTGCATATAAAAACGGATACCACGGCGACCATGCTTACTCCTTTGAAATTGGCGAAGTAGCTCCAGAAGTCAAAAAATTACTAAAAGTTACCAAAGAATCTCTTTATGTTGGCATTCGCCAATTTAGAGCCGGCAACCGTGTAGAAGATGTTGGAAATGCCATCCAAAAATATACCGAAAGTTTCGGATATGGTGTGGTTAGGGAGTTGGTTGGTCACGGTGTTGGTCAGAAAATGCACGAAGATCCTGAAATGCCCAATTACGGAAAACGCGGTCGTGGCAAACTCTTAATCGAAGGAATGGTGGTTGCCATTGAGCCAATGATTAACATGGGAACCAAAAACATCAAACACCATAAAGACGGTTGGACAATCACTACAGCCGACGGAAAACCATCGGCTCATTTTGAGCACGATGTTGCTATTATTGATGGGAAGCCAGAAATTTTATCCACTTTTGCTTATATTTATGAAGCACTAGGAATCGTAAGCAACGAGGAAGATGAGTTTAGAAGAACCCCGTTAGTATTTTAGACATTAAAAACTTATATGACTTTAAATGGCTTATATGGTTAAAGAATTTATCGAAACATATAAGGCATTTAAGGTCATTTAAGAAGAATAAAAACCTGTATTTTTGAACCTTTGTGTAATAAAAATGAAAAAACTCTTCAAATTAATCCTCAATACCATCCCTCGTCCACTATTAATTCGTTTGAGCTATGTGGCTCGACCTATTATTGCATTTTCTCTAAAAGGGAACAAATTCACTGATCCAATCGACGGAAAAAGTTTCAAATCGATGTTGCCTTATGGATACGAAACACAGCGCAATAATGTGCTATCGCCTAGCACACTTTCGCTAGAAAGACACCGTTTGTTGTGGTTGTATTTAAAAGAGCAAACCGATTTTTTTCAATCTGAACCGGCTTCAAATTTTAAAGTTTCAAATTCTAATCGAGTACAATTAAGAAATGCTGAAATAAATTCAGCATTAAAAGTATTGCATTTTGCACCCGAACAAGCTTTTTACAAATTGTTTCGCAAGCAAAAAAACCTAGAATACACTACAACCGACTTGTTTTCGCCTTTAGCAGATGTAAAAGCGGATATTTGTAATTTACCTTTCAAAGACAATCAATATGATGTTATTCTTTGTAATCACGTTTTGGAACACATTCCAGATGACACTAAAGCAATGCAGGAATTGTATCGTGTTTTGAAACCAGGCGGAATGGCAATTCTTCAAATTCCACAAGATTTAAAACGGGAAGTTACTTTTGCAGATGATACAATCACCGACCAAAAAGAACGTGCCAAAATCTTCGGGCAATACGACCACGTTCGTATTTATGGTCGTGATTATTTTGATAAATTGAGAAGCATCGGATTTAGAGTAATCGAGGAAGATTATACTAATAAAATTGCTCCTGAATTAGTAGAGAAATATTGTTTGGCAAAAGGCGAAATTATTCCTGTTTGTTTCAAATAATCGGTCTTGAAAACGAGTAATTCTTATCAGTTTTGCTTTGATATTAGTTTTGAAAAAAGACTTAATTGTTATATTCCCAAAGCTTATATTATTGAACAAACAGAAGAAATAGAATATTTAGATAAAAAAGCCAGTCTAGAAGTTTTACAAAGTTTTGGGGTTGTTTTTGAAAATTTAGATACTGCTACTCAAAAAGCCTTGTCAATTTGCGAAAATTTAAAACCAGATAAAATTTTTAGAAAATTTAGTAAAAACGCTAAGTCAGCCAAAACCATTGACGATTTATTAAAAGATACTAAAATAGAATTTGGTATTCGCCAATTTATAAAAAGTAATTTAGACCAGTTTTACACGCTAATAAAAAAAGAGCATTTTCCTTTGTCGATGAATTTAGACAGGGAAAAAGATTTCAAAAAAAACCGCATCACTACCAATCATTCCAATCTTGAAGCGCAACTCCATTTTGATAAACACGAAAATGGAATTACCTATACTTTAGCGCTGAAAGACAACGAAACGGTTTTTTATCCATCGGAATCTACAATTGAGTTGCTACTAGATGAGCCGAGTTGGTTAGTAGTTGACAAAAAACTTTTTCATTTAAGAGAAATTAATTCAAAAAAATTAACTCCTTTTTTGACAAAAAAATCTGTTGAGATTCCGTCCAAGTTAATTCCTAATTATTTTGAGAAATTCATTAAGGACATCGCCAAGAAAGTAGCTATTTCCGGAACTGGCTTTGAAATCGAAACTAAAAACACTATCATATCTTGTTCGATTGAACTTGTTCATGATTTTTTCAAAAACAACTATAAAATACAGCTTCTATTCGATTATGACGGATTCGTATTTGAAGCTACTAAAACCAAAAACACCCATTCGGATATTGATTTAAGTGACCTAGATAACATCAAACTTATTCAGTACAAACGCTCGGAATCTGAAAATTATTTTGCAGCAAAACTATTGAAACTTGGATTATCCAAAAACGAAAATGGTTTATTTTGGCTTTCGCCAAAGCAAGAAAATCAAGATAGTTATGCTACAATTGAATGGGCAATCGAGAACCAAAAAATTTTAAAATCTTTGGGCTTTTCGATAGAAAATCTAAAAATCGATCGCAAAAAAATTGATACAAAAACGGTGACTATTCAATCTTCGAATGAAATAAAAAGCGATTGGTTTGATATTAAAATGAAGATTGTTTGCGATGAATTTGAATTTGATTTCAGCGCAATAGTACCAAATATAAAAACCCAAAACCGACTTTTCCTACTCCCAAACGGCAACTATTTTTTGATTCCCATAACATGGTTGACATTGTACGGTCCAATGGTTAAATTAGCCAAAATCCAAAACGGAAATTTTATTTTGCCCAAAAGTAATTTTGCTATTCTCGAAGGCATTCCAGAATTCAAAGATTCGTTGATTTTACAAGAAGCAATCGAATATCAGGCTTCAGATTTGGTAAAAGCCACCTTGAGACCCTACCAAATTGAAGGTGTAAAATGGTTATTGGAACATTACAATAATGGTTTAGGCGCTTGTTTGGCAGATGATATGGGTTTGGGCAAAACATTGCAAACCCTGACTACATTGGTTGCCGTACAAGAACAATTGGAATTCGAAAAAGCGGAGAATGTTCAATTGGATTTGTTTGGAAACGAAATTCCCATACCAAAAGAATAT
>CAMCTL010000047.1 GCA_945878515.1 Flavobacterium psychrophilum
AAACCCTCGACGTTTAGCGAAGTTAATTGATTTCGACTACAATCTAAGACTTCAAGATTAGATAAATCAACAAGATTTAAGCTACTCAAAGCACTATATTTACAGTACAATTCTTTCAAGTTTGTAAATTTTTCTATACCTACTAAAGAGGCTATTGTTGATCCGCTGACACTTAAATAACCTACTTGCAATGCTTCAGTTTCTTGAATTTGCTGATCATTATTCGCATCAATTTTAAAATAATTTCCAGCTAAATCTTTTGCATAGGTATACATGCCCCACCCATACAACAACTGTGCCTTAAACTCTGCATCAGGAATGTCAACAATCTGTGCGTTTGCGGTACTAAAAAAGCTAAAAGCTAGTAGTAAAAAGTAGATTTTTTTCATTTGGAGAGATTTAAGTGGTAAATATTAGGAATTATGAATTTAAAATTTAAGCAAACTAAAAACACCATTTCGTTATGAATAGAAATGGTGTTTTTAATTTATCTGTTTTTCCAATTATCTGGATTTCTAGCATCATTGTAAATCGCAGTTACAAAAATTGTATTACTGTCCTTATCGAAAAAATAATGAATTGTATACGGAAAAACTGCAATAACTGCCAATCGAATCTCATTATATTTAATAGGAAAAGCTAAAGGATAATCGACAATATAATTTACTGTTTTTCTAATTTCAGTAGTAAATTCTTTCCCTAATCCTTTCTTTTTTGAATTATACCACAAAGTTGCTTCTTTAATATCTTGAACAGCGAGTTCAGAAATTATTTTTTTACACTTCATAAACCTTTTTCAATTTCATCCAATGCTTCATCAAAATCTACTGCAGATTCAGGATTCTTCCTGTATAACTCAAGTCTCCTTAAAACTTCCTCTTGTTGCCACTGTGGCACATCGATACTTGTTGCCGATATTGTTGGCAAAATGATAACTTCTACACTACTCGCCGTAAAATCATCTGGCAGTACAACTGTAAATGTATGATTCTTAACTTCTATTATTTGTTTTATAGCTTGCATATTTTTTGATTTTAAACAAAAGTACTAAAATAAGTATTGTCAAAAACAAAAAAACTCATTGCTTCTAATCTTTCCTTTTTAAGCCTAGGTTAGGCATTAGAGATTTTTTGATAAATCAAATTTTCTAATTTTTAACAAGAACCTTGCTTTGTTAGAGATTCTAGTCAAAATTGCATTTTTGCTTCAATTTTTTATCAAAATAATATTTTGAAAATTCAAATTTACTCTGATACTTAATCTGTGTTTAAGCTATTTGATACCCAATGAGAACAAGCAAATGAGTCAATTTACAATTACTAAATTGAATTCTTTATGCTTCGCTGTGATTTTTTTTTCATTTTGAAAAAAAAATCACAAAAGTTGTGGCAAAACTTTCGTTTTGAAAAAAAAATCACAATAATTGGAAGGTAAGTTTTTTAAAAATTCAATTTCATTATACTTTTTTAGATTTTTAAAATTGCTAAAATCTATAACTTTTAAACACTATTACGTAATAGTTGTTACTTCATAAACTTAATATATTGTGCGTTCTGTATTTATTGTAAATTTATTTTTTAAAAAATACAAAACCATCAAAAACCATTTGTGATCATGAAAAAAGTACCATTAATAATCTTCATTTTCTTTTCGCTTTTCTCCGCTCAAGCACAAGTACATACCAGCTATTTATGGCATTTGCACCAACCTACCTATTGGGGCGATGTTAGTAAAATGAATCCTAATCGGTATCAAATTGTCAAAGAGTCTCAGGATTTAAAATTTTCTGGTGCCAACAATGATATTAACGGATTAGCACATCCTACCAACAATCTTCAAGAAATATTTGGTTCTGGAGATAGAGTTGCCGCCTACCAATTTGCGCCTAAAAATGCTATAAATTCTATTAGAGATTTGCCCGAATCTGGAGCGCAAATTACTTATGGTGGTTCTTTGTTAGAAAATGTGAATCAATTAGCGCAATACAATCAATGGGGTTATTCCAATAGTTGGATTCAGAACATAAAAGATGCAAAATCTTGGAAAACTTCAGGGAATTTCCCAAGAATGGAAATGGTTTCTTTTACAATGCACCACGCACTTTCACCATTAATGAGCGATGAAGCCTTGACCAAAGAAATAAAAGCACACCAATATTATTCAAAACAATTATTCGGCTCACATGATACTAAAGGATTTTGGCCTGCAGAATGTGCTTTTTCTGAAAGAATTATCAAGACTTTGACAGAATGTGGGATAGAATGGTCAGTGATTGCAAACAGTCATTTGGCTCGAACATTAAATAATTATCCAATAAAAGCAGGTTCTGGAGGTTCGATGTGCGATTATCCAAACAAAGCGGATCGAGTAGAAACCAACGGAACAAATTGGTTTTCAGCGCAAAAAGATGCACGCGGTGGACAATTTGCCGTTCCTTATTGCTATCTTCCGTATAAATCAAAATACATAGATCCCGAAACGGCTCAAGAATATAAAATTACAGTAGTTCCAATGGCTGATTACGAAAGTTATGAAGATGGATATTCCGCCATTGGAACCAACTTAATTGCGCCAATAGCTGCACAAGCACCTACTTCTGTAAGACCACCATTGGTTTTATTTGCACACGATGGTGACAATGCTTGGGGCGGAGGATCGTCTTATTATAATGAATCGGTAACCGGGTTTTCGCACGCTGCGGCTTCTAAAGGTTATGTTCCTACTACAATTCCACAATATATAAAAGACCATCCAATTCCTGAAACTGATGTTGTTCACGTTGAAGATGGCGCTTGGGTAAATGCTGATGGAGATTTCGGTCATCCACAATTTGCAAATTGGATTTGGCCGTTTTATGATTCAAATTACAAATTCAATCCCACAGGTTGGACCGAGGATATGATGAACCAAGCCATTACCACTGCTGGCGAAAATCATGCTATTATGGCGGAACAATTAGAAGGAAATAATCTTCGAATGAGCGAAATTGTAAGTCCAACCGCTGCTATAAGTCCAGCCGAAAAGGCTTGGCATTTTCTAATGGCAGGTTACGATAGCGGAAATGCTTATTATGGTCTGGCGGAAGATTTAGAAATCAAAACGACACTTGCTGTGAATCGTTGTGTGCAGTTTGCAAAACCAACATTGGATGCGAATCCAGGAATCGACAACACAAAACCATCAGTTTTTATTCCGCAACGTTGGCCTTATAATCCTGGCGAAAAAGGGTATGGCGCACCTTATGGTTACAAAGAATTTCTAAATTCTGCAGATTTTACTGTTTATACTTTTGCTTATGATGTCAGTGGTATTCAAAAATCAGAATTAAAATACCGAATCGATTCCGATGGCAAAAATAACATGGGTTCAAATCACAACGAAACGTATGCTGGTGGAAGCGACGTAGGAACTTGGGTAACTTTGCCTATGACCGAAAGAATTTTTCCAAAAGGAAATATTACTAGCAATACACAAGCAGATTTATATATGCTACCAACAGTTATTGCCAATCAATATTACGCTGAAATTGCTGGAATATCTGAAAAACTATTGGATTATTATGTGGAAGTTACCGATAAGAAAGGAAATGTAACCAAATCGAAAATTCAACACGTTTGGGTGGGAAAAAATTTAGATGTTGCGCCAAAAATTGCTTTCTTACCAGCATCAAACTATTCGGCAACTCCAATCGATGTAATCATTACTGCAACAGATTCTAATGATCCAAGCCCGAAAGTTTATTACACTATCGATGGAAGCACTCCAACAACACAATCTCCAAGTTTTGTTTCAACCAGAACAATCAATATTGCCACAGCTACAACTTTTAACATTTTAGCAGTTGATGCTGATGGAAACCAAAGTACAGCAACTCAAAAATATTCCATTGGAAACATCAGCCCGATAACAGTTTATTTTAAACCGCTAACTAATTGGGGAATTCCGAAAATATACTTTTGGTCGGCATTGCCTGCAGGAGCTGTTCCTCCGATTACTTGGGCACAATCCATTCCAATGACAGCAGATGTTAATGGTTGGTATAAATACACTTTTGCAGGTGTAACTTCAGTAAATGTAATTTTCAGAAACCAAGCGGGCAACATTCAAAGTCCAGATTTAACAGGAATTACAGCCGATAAATGGTTTGATTCAAGTTATAACAATGTCACTTTATCCATTTCAGATAAAGAAATTTTGAACAATGATTTTATTTTATATCCAAATCCAACGTATGGTACAGTAAAAATCGATTCCAAAGAAAAAGTAATTGAAGCCGGAGTTTTTGACATCAAAGGAACTTTAGTTTCTTTTCAAAGCATTGGAAATAATCAACAAATTGAATTGGGTAATTTAATTTCAGGCACTTATATACTAAAAATGATAACAGAAGATAGAAAAACAATTTCTAAACAGATTATCAAGAAATAAATTGAATTCTTAAAAATGGAGGCAATCCTATTGTTGTGATTGCCTCCATTTTTATTTATAATAAAGGATAAAATCTATTTTGCACAAAAATCTAATTACCATTTAGAAATATAAAATAATCCAATTTTTACCCCCTCTCCTTTGGAGAGGGTTGGGGTGAGGATAACAATAAAAAACTATTTTGTATTTCTAAATGGTATTCCATAAATTCGTTATCAATTGGATAATTTTAATTCCTGCAAGCCCATTGATCAAAAGCAATTTTCTCATTATAAATTTCAATTTCTTTTGCATTAGACTACAATAAGGAAACGGCATTTCTATGGCAGATCGAATATAAAATATAATACTATAATTCAATGAGCTTTTTTTTAGAAGGATAAATGTAAGTTGACAAACGTTAAACACAAAACAAGATAATAAAGTGGCATTTATAAAATTGATTTGTACATTCGTAAAAAATACTAGATTCATTTTTTTAAATGGATTTTAGCAGATAAACCCAACAAACTAAACCACTTCAATAAATGAAAAAAATTATCATCCTTCTAAGTTTTATAATTTCAGTAGCTTCTATTGCTCAGTCATTTAACAATTTTCCTGTCTCTACTCAAAAACCTCCGCTACACGGAAAACATTGGATGGCGATAACAGGCAAACCACTTGCTGCTACAGCCGGCGCTATGATTTTTTCTAAAGGTGGCAATGCTATTGATGCGTCTTGTGCTATGCTAGCAGCTACTTGTACCATGTGGGATGTTTTGAGTTGGGGTGGAGAAACACAAGCGCTTATCTACAATCCGAAAACTAAAAAAGTGATTGCTATAAATGCGTTAGGAGTTGCTCCGACAGGTGCAACACCAAATTATTTCAAAGACAAAGGAATGAAATACCCACCACAATATGGAGCACTTGCGGCCGTAACACCGGGTACAGCTGGAGGATTAATGACGATGCTTGCAGAATATGGCACCATGAGTTTAAAAGAAGTATTAACTCCAGCTATGCAAATGGCAGAAGGATATCCCATAGAAGCTCAAACTGCAAATTCTATCGAACGAGAAAAAGAACGCATAAAAGCATGGCCTTATTCTAAAAAAGTATTTCTTACTCATTTAGGAGAAACTCGAGAAGCACCTGTAGCTGGGGAAATTTTTGTGCAAACAGATTTACTCAAAACGTTGCAAAAACTTGTAGATACTGAGACGCTTGCTTTAAAAAATGGAAAATCTAGAAAAGATGCAATTTACGAAGCGTACAACCGATTTTATAAAGGTGATATTGCTGCTGAATATGCTCGTAGTTGCCAAGAACAAGGCGGACTGATTACCAAGGAAGATTTAGCACAATGGAAAGTAAAAATAGAAGAACCTTTATCAACTAATTACAAAGGTATAGAGGTCTATAAACTGCAGCAATGGACTCAAGGCCCTGTGATGTTACAAACTTTAAATATTTTAGAAAACTTCGATTTGAAAAGTATGGGCTACAATTCAACTCGATACATTCACACCTTGTATCAATCGATGAATTTAGCGTTTGCTGATAGAGATTTTTATTATGGCGATCCGGCTTTTGCGCCAGAAGAACCTATGAAAGGATTATTGTCTAAAGACTATGCGAAAGATCGTAGTAAACTAATTGACCCTAACAAAAATAATCCAAAAATTGGTCCAGGAGATCCATATCCATACCAAGGGGAAATTAATCCTTTTCAAAACACGCTGAAATCTTTTGGAAGTGTTGATTTTGATATAAAGAAACCTTTAACGGAACAGTATTTTCAAGATTTTACAGCAGGAACAACTTCTATTGAGGCGGCAGACAAAGAAGGTTGGGTTGTTTCGATTACACCAAGTGGTGGTTGGGTCCCAGCATGTATTGCCGGCACAACAGGCATTGGAATGAGCCAACGCATGCAAAGTTTTGTACTCGATGAAAAAGAAAATCCGTTTAATGTAGTAGCTCCAGGAAAACGTCCAAGAGTAACTCTAACTCCAACTTTGGCATTAAAGGACGGCAAACCATTTTTGTCTTTTGCCAAACAAGCTGGCGATGAACAAGACCAACTTCTTATTCAATTTTTCTTAAATATGGTCGAATTTAATATGACTGTTCAAGAAGCTTGCGAAGCACCAAGTTTTATAACTAATCAAATGTATTCCAGTTTTGGCGATCATGAAAAAGAAAATGGCTCTCTTATTTTGAACAATCAAATGCCAGCTTGGGTGCGTAAGGATTTAGGTCAAATGGGATATCGACTGTCTTTTCGAGAACGAACAAGTGGGCCAATAAACGCTATTTATTTCGATTGGATTCACGGCAGTTTTTGGGGCGGCTCAAGCAATCACGGAGAAGATTATGGTTTAGGATGGTAGTTATAATGTAGTAATATAGAAGGAAAAATGACCAACTATTTTTGATTGCATTACCTAATTAAAAAAGCTGCATTTATAAAAATTGCAGCTTTTTTTTATAAATTGAAAGTACACGTTGAACCCATTAGTGTTATTTTTTCAAATACTAGGCATTAGGATTTAAACCTAAATTTATTTTTCCCTAATACGTAGTTTGGGACAGAATGATTCTGCTGCTTGGCTGAATCAATCAGCGGTGCGACTAGTAAATACTGCCATATGAAATTTTTTCTATTACTTGATAATCAAGAATTAGTATAAAAAGTAATACATTTTCACTTAAAAAGCGATTTACGCTCGAAATTTTTAAGTTATTGCTTATCATTTTAATTTTTATTTGACATTTTAATAAATTTTCACTTGATTTGTTATTTGATAGATAATTTTATTACATTTATTAATAAAATGGTTTAGCTTTATAACTTTGGTATTGAATAATCAAATTAAAGTAATATTTGCAAATTAAGATCTAGTAAAAATTAAAGTAAATCTTACAAATAGTGTAATATAATAAAAGAAATATTGACTACTACGTCCTAGTATCTAATGAAATAAAAAAAAGCACCTAATAATATCCAACAAAAAATGAAACCTAAAAAGAAAAATGTTATCGCAATTATCCTTGGCGGTGGTCAAGGATCAAGATTATTTCCGTTGACGGCCAGTCGTTCTAAGCCAGCAGTTCCAATTGGAGGAAAATACCGTTTGGTCGATATTCCAATTTCGAATTGCATGAATTCAGACATTTATAGAATTTTCGTATTGACTCAATTCAATTCGGCTTCTTTAAATGCACACATCAAAAACACCTATCATTTTAGTATTTTCGGACATGCGTTTGTAGATATTTTGGCTGCCGAACAAACTCCAGATAACGCCGGTTGGTTTCAAGGAACTGCCGATGCGGTGAGACAGTGTATGCCACATTTTTTAAATCACGATTTTGATTATGCATTGATTCTTTCAGGAGACCAATTGTATCAAATGGATTTGAACGAAATGATTGACGAACATATAAGAAAACAAGCCGATATTTCGATTGCTACACTGCCAGTAAACGCAAAAGATGCTCCCGAATTTGGAATTTTAAAAACAAATTCAGATAGTTTTATTGAATCTTTTATAGAAAAACCTGCCAAAGAATTATTACCGGAATGGGAATCTGAGGTAAGCGAACAAATGAAAAGCGAGGGCAAATTATATTTGGCTTCGATGGGGATTTATATTTTCAATAAAGAATTCTTACTAGAGGTTATGGCTGACACTAGTACCAAAGATTTTGGTAAAGAAATAATGCCACAAGCTGTTGGACACAAAAAAATATTCAGTTATCAATATGAAGGATATTGGACTGACATTGGTAATATTGATTCCTTTTTTGAAGCCAATATTGGATTGACAGACGATGTACCACAATTCAATTTATTCGATGATGACAATAAAATATTTACCCGTCCTAGATTATTGCCTCCTACAAAATTCAAGAATACAACCATCGATAAATCTATAATGGCTGATGGTTGCATCATTAATGCAAAAGAAATCGTGCGATCAGTTGTTGGCAATCGATCTCGAATTGGCGCCGAGACCGTGATTCATAATACTTATGTGATGGGCAATGATTTCTATCAAAACATCGATGAAATGGAAAGAGACGCTCAAAGTGGTAAAATATTGTTAGGAATTGGTCAAAGGTGTTTTATTAAAAATGCAATAGTTGATAAAAATTGCAAGATTGGAAATGACGTTCACATCAATGGTGGAAAGCATTTAGAAGATTTTTCAAACGATTTGTATATGGTAAAACAAGGAATCGTTGTGATTAGAAAAGGAGCCATTATCCCAAACAATTATATCATAAAATAATTTCATTGTACAAAGAAGTAACCTAAAACTGAATTGAATTTTAAAATTTGAAAATGCAGAATCAAACCAGAATTGTAATAGAAAATGTGATGCCACAGCTCGATGGTGGCATCAATCCAATAAAAAGAATAGTAAACCAAAATGTAAATGTTACTGCTGATGTTTTTTCGGATGGTCACGATGTTATAGAATGTTGTGTTAAATACAAGAACCAACACGATAAAAAGTGGCAAGAAGTCCGTATGAAACCCACTGAAAACGATAGTTGGAATGCCAGTTTTAAAGTTGAAAAACAAGGGTTTTATACTTATTTTGTAGAAGGTTGGGTAGATTACGCCTTGAATTGGCAACACGGAACGCATCGTAAAATTCAAGACAATCAATATGTAAAATCTGAATTATTAGAAGGCGCCGATTATGTTCGTGCCATTGTAGAAGAAGTCGATCAAAACGAAAAAGACTATCTGAATACACTTATTCACTATTTTACCACCGAAAACGAATACGAAAATGCTATTCGAGAAGCTGTTTCACCACATTTGAAATACCTCTTCACTAAACATCCTAAGCGGTTATTAATCAATAAATCGTTGGATTTAAAAGTGTATGTAGATAGAAAAAAAGCTTTGTTTAGTACTTGGTATGAATTTTTTCCACGATCAGCCTCCTCCGAAGATGGAAAACACGGTACTTTTAAAGATTGCGAAAGACTATTAGATCGAGTAGCCGATATGGGCTTTGACACCTTGTATTTTCCACCCATTCATCCTATTGGCGAAGTAAACAGAAAAGGGAAAAATAATGCCACTTTAGCAAATCCTGGAGATGTTGGATCGCCTTGGGGAATTGGTTCGCAAAACGGTGGGCACAAATCCATTCACCCAGAATTAGGAAGTATAGCGGACTTTAAATCGTTGGTCAGAAAAGCTAAAGAATTAGGAATAGAAGTAGCAATGGATTATGCCTTGCAAGCCGCTCCTGATCATCCTTATGTAAAGGATTTTCCGCAGTGGTTCAAGTGGCGTCCCGATGGAACGGTTCAATATGCTGAAAATCCTCCCAAAAAATATCAGGACATTCAACCTATTTATTTCGAAAGCAGCGATTGGAAAAATCTTTGGAAAGAACTTTTGGAAGTGGCTTTGTTTTGGATAGAAGAATGTGATATAAAAATTTTCAGGGTCGATAATCCGCACACCAAACCTTTCTTTTTCTGGGGATGGTTGATTGGCGAAATCAAAAAGAAACATCCCGATGTATTGTTCTTGGCCGAAGCTTTTACACGTCCAAAAATTATGAATGAATTAGCAAAGCAAGGATTCTCGCAGTCTTATACCTATTTTACGTGGCGTAATTCTAAAAAAGAACTTACAGACTATGTTGAAGAATTGACACAATCTGAACAAAAAGAATTCTACCGTCCTAATTTTTGGCCCAATACACCAGATATTAATCCTGGGCACTTGCAAAATGGCAACGAGTCTATTCATTTGCAAAGGTATTTCTTGGCAGCTACAATGAGTTCAAGTATCGGAATTTATGGTCCAGTTTTCGAGTACCAAATTTCAACACCATTGGCACCTGGAAAAGAAGAGTATTTGAACTCCGAAAAATATGAATACTTTAAATGGGATTGGGAAAAGCAAAATAAGATTACGACCCTAATAAGTAGAATAAACAAGATTAGAAACGAACAAGCTTCGTTGCAACAAACCAACAACATAGTTTTTTGTCCAACCAATAACGATAAAGTTATGGCCTATTACAAATTTGATGACGAAAAACAAGATCAAACATTAATGGTGGCTAGTCTTGATTCTAATTATACCGCTCAAGCTATGGTTCTGCTACCACAAGATTTGTTGAAAAATATGCCTCTTAAAATTACCGATTTGATCACTGGAAACAGCTACACTTGGTACAAAGAATGGAATTTTGTGGAGCTTTCTGCAGATTTACCTTTTCATTTGTTTAAAATTGAATGATAAAATATTTATTAAACCACATAGAAATATTTGTTATTTAAAAAAATAAAGAATTTCATAGACATTTTATTTTCACATAGTAATAATCTATGTGGTTAAAGAAAAAAAAGATGACTCAAAAATATTTAGACGATCTAACTTACTCTATAATTGGTGCAGCAATTGAAGTTCACAAAATAATGGGGAGAGGATTATTGGAAAGTGTTTATCATCAATGTTTGAAAGAAGGGCTTACTTTAAGAAATATAAATTTTATTTCTGAAATGAAGATTCCTATAATTTACAAAGAGAAAGAATTAGAATCTGATTTTAGATGCGATTTGTTTGTTGAGAGTGCTGTAATTGTAGAATTAAAATCTACATTAAATATTCATCCAATTTATGAAGCAAAAATATTGAATTATATGAATCTCATAAAATCTCCAAAAGGAATATTAATTAATTTTAATTGCAACAATATTTTCAAAGAAGGTCAAAAAACATTTGTTAATGATTATTATAAAAAACTACCTAAAGAATAATTTTTTCAAAAGCTAACTTATGAAATCTATGAAAAGTGAAACGCCTTTACATTTGAATAAATGCTAATATTTCTATGTGGTTTAAAAATGATAACAAACAAATTTATAAATAGTAAAAGATTTCACAATGAATGAAGATAATTTTCAAAATCCATTTGTTTTTAAAACAGATTGGAAAAATGCTTTCGAGGATAAAGACTTTGTGCAGGTTTTTTCTTCAGATATTCTCGAAAATTATATTATCAATAAAAGGTGGTATGGCGGAAAAGCAAGTACTTTAAAGTACATAGAGGTCGTAGATTATTTTAAAATTGCTTCAAAATCTAATATTTACTTTGGGGTTTTATTAGAGGTCAATTTTAAGGAAGCTTTTTATCAGCATTATTTCATGCCAATTTCTTTCATGTCTGAAGATAAGTTGGATACCAACACCATCATAGCTCCCGTAAATATGAACGGGCAAGCTGGATTTTTGGTCGATGCCTTGCATCAAGAAGATTTTAAAAAATTACTTTACGATAAAATAGTTCACGACAAAGAAAAATCAGATTCGATTGTAAAATTTCATAAGGGCGAAAAACTAGTGGATGCAGCATATAAAAGCTCCAAATTTATGGGAGTTGAACAAAGCAATACTTCTATAATTTATAATTCAAATCTTGTTTTAAAGATTTTTAGGAGAATTTATATCAGTATGAATCCTGACTATGAAATCAGTCGTTTTCTTACTGAAAGAATGGACTTCAAGAATTCACCAGCTTACATGGGAAGTATTAGTGTAGTTTTGGCAGATGGAAATATCACGCTTGGATTAATGCAGGAATTGGTTCCCAATCAAGGCGATGCATGGCAATTTATGCTGGACGAAGTGGATAAAATCTTTGAAAATCTTAAACATAAAAAAATTAAAGTTAATAAATTACCTGAAATTGAATTATTTAAAAGGTTAAAAGTTAACGAAGTTCCGCACGAGATTATCGATTGGGCTGGTTTGAGTATTTTTATGAGAATCCAAAAGTTGGCAACACGAACTGCCGAAATGCACATTGCATTAGGTAGTGATGTGCATGAAACTGCCTTTACACCAACTACTTACAACGGAGATTACACCGTTTGGCTTAAAAACAGATTGACTTATCAGTTTCAAAACCGGCTGAATATTCTCGAAAACAATCTTCATAAACTGGACGGATTAGCTCTAGAATTGGCAAACCAGTTTTTGGACCATAAGAAAGAAATTCGAAAATTATTTCTCGATTTCGATTGGACTAAAATGAAATCTGAACGAATTCGCATTCATGGCGATTATCACCTAGGACAAGTTTTGGTCAACGGAGATGATTTTTGCATCCTAGATTTTGAAGGAGAACCAGAAAGTACTATTCGGGACCGAAAGGTAAAACAACCGCCTTTAAAAGATGTTGCAGGAATGTTTCGCTCGTTTCATTATGCTATTTACGCCACAATTTTCAACAACAAAGAAAAATATCCTTATGAACAAGAGGAACTTTTCCAGGCTGGCGAAATCCTCTTCAAATATTTTGTAGGCGTGTTTCTCCAGACTTATACTGATATCGCTCAAGGAGGGAATTTAAACATTGGTTATCGCAAAGAAATTGATTTTTTATTGAAATATTGTTTACTCGAAAAAGCAGTTTATGAATTGGGGTATGAACTAAATTCCAGACCTCGTTGGGCAGTAATTCCTTTGACTGGTATTGCCAGTATTATGGAGTTTGGCAACAACTAAAAATTAAGAATCAGGCTTTATATCAAATTTTATTTACAAAAATTTAAATCCGCGTTTGAGATCCGTTTCAGCCGCATTTCAAAAAAAACTAAAATGAACAAAGTACAACCTTATTCCCTTTTTACCGATTTCGATATTGATCTATTCAAAGCCGGAAAACATTTCAGATTATACGAAAAACTAGGCGCGCATCTACTTGAAGTTGATGGCGTAAAAGGTGTATATTTTGCCGTTTGGGCGCCATCAGCACGTTCCGTTTCCGTTGTTGGGGATTTCAATTATTGGATTCAGGGCGATCATCAATTGCAAGTTCGCTGGGATTCATCAGGAATTTGGGAAGGTTTCATTCCCGGAATCGAAAAAGGAACAACCTATAAATATAAAATCCAATCTAACAATGGTGGAATAATAACCGAAAAAGCCGATCCATTTGCGCTCTATTGCGAACATCCACCGCATACAGCCTCTGTTGTTTGGGATTTGGATTACCAATGGAAGGACAAGAAATGGATGGAAAACCGCAAAGACCACAATGATTTAGACAAGCCTTATTCGGTTTACGAAGTTCATTTGGGCTCATGGAAACGCAATGCCGAAGGCAAATTTTTGACTTATTTAGAATTGGCTCAAGAATTGGTCGCTTATATAAAAGAAACCGGTTTTACTCACGTCGAGTTTATGCCGATAATGGAGTATCCTTATGATCCGTCTTGGGGATATCAATTGGTTGGTTATTTTGCACCAACTTCCCGTTTTGGCACACCACAAGATTTTATGGTCTTGGTTGATAAATTGCACGAAGCTGGAATTGGAGTGATTCTGGATTGGGTTCCATCGCATTTTCCAGAAGATGCACACGGACTGGGATTTTTTGATGGTTCCAATCTTTTTGAACATCCCGATCGAAGAAAAGGCTATCATCCTGATTGGAAAAGTTTAGTTTTCAATTACGGAAGAAATGAAGTACGGGCGTTTTTGATTAGTAATGCTATTTTTTGGTTGCACAATTACCACGTCGATGGACTTCGAGTTGATGCCGTGGCGTCTATGTTATATTTAGATTATTCCAGAGAAGAAGGAGAATGGGAACCTAATATTTTTGGTGGAAGAGAAAATCTGGATACTATCAGTTTCCTAAAAGAATTTAATGAAGCTGTTTATTCTAGTTTCGAAGGCGTTCAAACTATTGCCGAAGAAAGTACTTCTTTCCCAATGGTTTCTCGTCCTACATTTGCGGGAGGTTTGGGTTTTGGAATGAAATGGATGATGGGTTGGATGCACGATACTTTGCAATATTTTCAAAAAGAGACGGTATATCGGAAATACCATCAAAACGACTTAACTTTTGGAATGACGTATGTTTTTTCCGAAAATTTCATGTTACCACTTTCGCACGATGAAGTTGTTTATGGAAAAAAATCCATTGCAGGAAGAATGCCCGGAGACGAATGGCAGAAATTTGCCAATTTAAGATTGCTTTATGGGTATATGTTTATGCATCCTGGAGCAAAACTTTTGTTTATGGGTAGTGAATTTGGACAAAGTGCCGAGTGGAATTTTCAAGGAAGTTTAGACTGGCATTTGCTGCAATACAATTTTCATGAAGGAGTTAAAAAGACCATCACTGACTTGAATACTTTGTATAAAACACAACCCGCATTGCACGAAAAACAATTCAGTCCTGAAGGTTTTGAGTGGATAAACTATTCGGATCATCAAAACGCAGTGATGACTTTTATCCGAAAAGGAATCAATCCAAAAGATGATGTTATCGTAGTGTGTAATTTTACGGAAGTAGTTCGGAATAGCTATCGTATTGGTGTACCAAGAAAGGGAAAATTAACAGAGATTTTCAATAGCGATTCCAATGAATATGGTGGTAGCGGCGTTAAAAATCCAAATAAATTAACAGTTGAAGCTTTCCCTTATGATGGCAGAGATTTTTCAATTGAATTGCTTTTACCACCATTGAGCGTAACAGTTTATCAGTATTAAAGGACAGTTATAATTAAGTAATTATCCAAGAATATTGATACTTTTCTATTTTATTTTAAAAACTTAAACAACTTATTAATTGTATTTTTGTTTACTATTTAAAATTATTATTTATGAAAATGCACTCATTATTAGTGGGAATTTGTTCGTTAGGATTATTTTTTTCTTGTGCTACAAATCCATTCACAGGGAAAAAAAATTTAAATTTTGTTTCTAACAGTCAATTATTTCCATCTTCTTTTCAACAATACGGTACTTTCTTGAAAGAGAATAAAGTTATTGTTGGAACCACAGATGCGAGACGAGTTGAAAGCGTTGGGATGAAAATCAAAGCTGCAGCCGAACGTTGGTTAATGGCTAACGGACACGCAGAATATTTGAATGGTTATCAATGGGAATATAAGTTGATAGAAAATAAAGAAATTAATGCTTGGTGTATGCCTGGCGGAAAAATTGTAGTATATTCTGGAATTTTGCCAGTAGCAAAAGATGATGCTGGACTTGCAACCGTAATGGGACACGAAGTTTCGCATGCGTTAGCCGATCACGGAGCTCAAAGAATGAGCGCATCTCAATTACAACAACTTGGTGCAGTGGGTGTAGCATTAGCCACAGGGGGCAAAAGTGAAGAAAATCAACAAATGTGGCAACAGTTTTACGGAATTGGTACTCAAGTAGGAGTGATGCTTCCTTTTAGTAGAAATCACGAAAGTGAAGCCGATAAAATTGGGTTAACCCTTATGGCAATTGCAGGATACAATCCTGAATTGGCAATATCGTTTTGGGAAAGAATGTCTGCTAGTAGTAGTGGAAATAAACCACCTGAATTTCTCAGTACGCACCCAGCCGATTCAACGAGAATTGCTAATTTACGCAGGTTAATTCCAGAAGCAAAAGCCGAAGCTTTAAAGTTTGGCGTTATTTTTAAATAGTGGTAAAAGAATTTACGTTTTAGTACAAAAATAACTTTTAAAACATTCGACTTACTTACAATGAAGACTAAACGCAAAATTTACTTGGAAACAATTTCATAAGGGCTAGAAAGGTTTTTACCAACCGAATTCTTCCTTTTTAGACTAACAAATATTTATGCTTAATTTTTGTAAATCCACAGGTTTTAGGATTGATCCCTAATATTTATGCTTAGTTTTTGTCGCTCCACAGGTTTTAGGATTGATCCGCACCTTTCCGATTGATCCCCAATTAAGATTGAATGAATAATTTGGTAAATGCCACAAAGTAAAAAGCCGATAAATCCTAAGATTTATCGGCTTTTTAAACCATTTGTTGTTAAACTTGTGGGCGATGAGGGGTTCGAACCCCCGACCCCCTCGGTGTAAACGAGGTGCTCTGAACCAGCTGAGCTAATCGCCCTTTCGGGTTGCAATCTCTTTCGTTATTGCGATGGCAAATATACATCATATTTTGATATTCACAAGCAAAAAGATGAAAAAACTATAAAATTTCTGCAACGACAAATGTACTTCCGCCAATAAATATAAAATCAGATGTTCTGGCGTTTGATAATGCTTTCGAGTAAGATTCTGAAACAGAATTAGATAATTCGCCCTTTAGGTTAAATGCAGCCGCTTTTTCTTGAAGAATTTTAGCATCTAATCCGCGTGGAATATTGGGTTTACAGAAATAATATTGGGCACCAGTAGGGAAAAGTGGTAAGATTTCTTTTAAATCTTTATCGTTGACCACTCCTAAAACGATGTGTAAAGTGTCGAATTTTTCCTTTTGTATCTGCTTCAGCACGATTTCCAATCCGTTTTTGTTGTGTGCTGTGTCGCAAATAATTTTTGGAAATTCGCCCAATTGTTGCCATCTGCCCTCAAGACCAGTATATTTTTTAACATTCAATAATCCAGTTTTTATTTGGTTATCGGAAATGTTGAATTCATTTTGAGAATTTAAAATTGCAATGGTTTGAACAACCGTTTTTTTATTATGAATTTGATAATCGCCAAGTAAATCCGATGGAAAATTTTCTGAAATTAATTCCGAGGCAAAATAGATGCTTGAATCATTTACTGCGGCTTTGTCTGAAAAAACGGGTTTAGTTTCATTCGTGTATTCGCCAATAATAACAGGAATTTTAGGTTTAATAATTCCGGCTTTTTCAAAAGCAATTGCTTCAAAGGTGTTGCCAAGGAATTGTGTGTGATCTAATCCAATATTAGTAATTACGGAAATTAGTGGAGTGATAATGTTAGTAGCGTCCAATCTTCCGCCCATTCCCACTTCGATAATGGCAATCTCCACTTTTTCTTTAACAAAATAATCGAATGCCAAACCAACGGTCATTTCGAAAAAGCTCATATCATTGGATTCAAAAAAGTCTTTGTTGGAATTTATAAAATTACAAACAAAATCTTCTGAAATTTTTTTTCCATTAATTTTGATGCGTTCTCTAAAATCTCTTAAATGTGGCGATGTGTATAAACCAACTTTATACCCCGATTCTTGAAGAACTGATGCCAACATGTGCGAAGTAGAACCTTTGCCATTCGTTCCTGCAACGTGAATACATTGTAGGTTTTTCTCTGGATTGTTAAGATGATTTGCCAGCAAATGAGCATTGGTCAAATCTTTTTTATATGCAGATGCTCCTTGAAGTTGGTACATTGGCAATTGATTAAACATCCAGCTTATGGTTTCCTGATAGTTCATTTCTGATAAAAATAGTGGTGAATTAAAATATTCTTCGATTTTTTTAGTTTAATAGTTGATCGAAAAGTATCTTTAGTGCAAATTTCAAATAATTTTTAGAATTAATAAGTAAAATATTAATATATGTTTAGTCTTATACAAACACAAGCCGATACCCTTGCAAATGCCGCATCAAATGCAGTCATTGAAAAAATTGCTACAACAAACGAAATCTCAGTTTTAGAATTTATTTTAAAAGGGGGTTTTTTCCTAATTCCGATTTCAATATTGTTATTTTACACCTTTTATTTGATTATTGAACGCTATTTATTCGTTCATAAGGCATCCAAAATCGATCCTTTGATGATGCGAGATGTGAGAGATAGTCTTAATGCTGGCAAACTGGATAAAGCCTTGACGGTCGTGGAGCGAGATAATACTTCTTCTGGAAATGTTATAAAAGAAGGTATTTTATTAATTGGCAGGCCCATTGCTGAAATTGAATCGAATATGGATCGCGCTGCCGATATCGAAATTGGCGAAATGGAAAAACATTTAGGACAACTCGGACTCATTGCTGGAATTGCGCCAACATTAGGATTTATTGGAACTATTTCGGGCGTTATCAAGATATTTTACAGCATTTCAGTTACCGAAAATATTAGTATTGGTAATATCTCTGGCGGATTATACGAAAAAATGATTAGTAGCGGCGCTGGATTGGTAGTAGGAATTATTGCTTATAGCGGGTATCATTTATTGAACGGAAAGATTGATAATTTTGCGCTAAGAATTCAAAAGCAAATATTGGAATTTGTAAATATTATTCAAAAATCTTAAGCAATGTCCATCAAACGAAAAAGAAGATTCCACGCCGAAGTCGCAACTTCTTCACTGAGTGATATTATGTTTTTCTTGTTGTTGTTTTTCTTGATTATATCCACTTTGGCGAATCCAAATGTGATTAAAATGACTTTGCCAAAAGCAAAATCCAACGAGAAAACCAACAAACAATACATTAGTTTATCCGTTACCGAAGACAAAAAATTCTATATCGACAAACAACCCGTTTCTTTCGAGGAACTAGAAACGACCTTGATGTCAAAAATGAATACTGAAAAAGACCAAACGGTTATCGTACGAATTCCTTTCAATCTACAAGTTCAGGATTTGGTGGATGTTTTGCAAATTGGAGTAAAAAACAATTTGAAATTTGTGATTGCAACTAGTCCGAAGTGATTTTAGATTTCAGAATTTAGATTTAGGATTTTTAAATAGGGTTTGCTGAAAAACCATAAACTATTTTATTTACAGGGCATTCGGTGCTTTTTAAAAACATTTGGTGCAAGCTTTTTTTATATTTTCATTCAAAATCTGTGCACCATTTCTGTTTTATAACCAGATACGCATTGTTTTTTAACCTTTTTTATGATAATTTAAGGTTCAATTGCGATACTAATTTTGAATAAATTAAAAAAATATGCCAAAAAATCAATGAATTCAATCAGTTGAAAAAGAATATTGAGTTTTTCAGCAGACCCTAAATATGTTGTTACAAAATTTGTCTTGCCTTTTCAACGTATTAAAATCCGTTGATCAAAATGTGTTGTTCCTTGGGAACTATTTTGAAATTGATTGTTAAGAGCCGTAGGCTCGACACATTTTGTAGGGACGGATTTTAATCCGTCCAAAATGAAATTCAATAGATAAAAAGAGCCGTAGGCTCGGTCAATATAATACCATTTTACAGCGTTTGTATATGAGAGTGCTGCGAATAGCGAGGTATATTAAATTGAAAGTAAATATGTTTAATGTAGTTTAAATGATAGATTTATTTTCAATATTTTTCTTATAGATACTAAAATGATTTAAAAAAAAACACAATAGATGTTATTGCTAAGGCAATTATAATAACCCAGTCTTTAAATGTTCCAATATTAGTGTCTAGTTTATAAAAAAGAGGATTTTCGTCTCTACCTTTGCGCCACCATTTATGAATTTTATAGTATCCAAAAGCCAATGTCCCACATAGAATACCGTAAAATAAATTTTCATAAATCATATACTATTTTTAATTTAATTTTTCAAATATTTTAATTTTGTTTATAAAAATGTGATAAGAGTAATTATTGATAAAATTTTTGAAAAATTCTCATTTTTTAAGTTTTTATCCGCGTTCCATTTTTCAATTCAAGTTGAAATTATAAACAATTTTCCCCACTTGTTTTTCCGGTGCATCGCTACTGGCATCCCATTTTGTATTCATCGCCGCAATTCGGGCTTGATCAAGTAAACATTTTGCCGTGTTAGTAGAGCCTTTTATTCCTGCAATAGCGCTAATTGTCTTTCCATTTCTATCTACAGCAACTTCTACAACCACTTTTCCAGATTCGTTACAAGTATATTTTGGGGCAGGTTTTGAGACTGCTTTTCTATTTCCTAACGAATAACCCGTTCCACCGCCAGAGCCACCGCCAGAGCCACCACCAGAACCTCCGCCATTTCCTGCACCATAACCGCTTCCAGTGCCAATGCCGTTGCCTGTTCCATTGCCGCCACCGGTTCCGCCTCCAGAACCGCCATCTCCATAATAACCATTCGAACTCAAACTTCCGTTGGCTTTTCCTTTATTTCCGGCTGTTTTATCATCGCCATCGCCACCTTTGTTGGAACCTTTCAGAATATTCGACAACGCATCATTGGTATTGTTGGAAACTTTTGGTTTTGCAACAACAACAAGTTTTGGTTCTTCTTTTAAAACAGGAGTTGGTTTTATAGGCTTTTCTTTTTGTGGAATCACGACGCTTTCTTCAGTAGAATTATCCTGAGATAAAATAGATTCTTCAGGCGTTAATTCTGTTGAAGTTGGTTTGGATTGGTTTTTCACATCCAAAACTTCACTTTTATAATTGGCACCTGAGCCTAAATCGCTATCGCCAAAGTTTACGGTAACGCCACCACCGCCGCCGCCAGCACCAATCAATTCTTCTAAATTTGAAGGTGGCCAAAATCGGATAAAGAATAAAATCAACAATAGTGTTCCATATAAAAGAATGGATATTACTATTGATTTTTTTTGGTCAGATGAAATGGTCGAACTCATTTTAATTGTACTTTTAAAACTATGTAGTAAAACGTGGAAAATTACTAAAAATTATTAGCTAATGAAATGTTTATCTCCTCATTTTTTAGAGATAACTTCAAACTAATAAACCCAATTATTCCGGCAATCAAAGACGAAAGTAGAATTATAAATTTGGCGTTGTTAATGATCGAGGCATCGTCAAAAGCCAAAAGGGTTACAAAAATTGACATCGTAAAACCTATTCCGCCCAAAAATCCAACACCTAGTATTGATTTCCAATTCAAATCAATAGGCAGTTCGCAAATTCCCAACTTTACCGCTAAAAAACTTAAAGCGAAAATTCCGAGCGGTTTTCCAACAATGAGTCCTACCGCTATGCCAAGGCTGTAATTTTCCGTAAGGATTTCGCCCATATTCGAACTCAAAACTACTGCGGTATTCGCCAATGCAAAAAT
>CAMCTL010000048.1 GCA_945878515.1 Flavobacterium psychrophilum
ACTATTTACAGTTAAATTTGCTTGAGTCAATTGATTGTACTGAATAACATAGAAATAAGGCAACGTTGTTACATAAGGCAGATTTGCGATTACTCCTTTTCGTCCACCTGTCGTAAGTTTTGTTAGCATTGAATTATAAACCGCATTAAAAGTTGCTGGAGGTGTTAATGGATTTACAGTAGCATCGCCACCAGCTGTTGCATATCCTAGTTCATCATTTCCACCAATCCATAAAGAAAAGAAAGTTGGGGATTGTGCTAAAGCATCATCAATAACAGTAGCAGTGGGCTTAGAAGCAAATCTTGTAAAATACGGATTTCCTGCGGGACTTCCGTAGCCAGCAAAATCTAAATGAATAGCTTTTGCGCCTGGAATCCCCATATTACTATAACTTCCTGTCAATTTTTCAGAAATTGATGTTCCTGAAATTCCTGAAACTGGAACTGGCGATGTTCCATTAAAAGACAATCTTGGCCCAAATTGTGGTAGTTGTGCACCTCCTAATGAAAATCCACCAATGTTGTCTTTCATAAATGGATTTGTAAAATCACCTCCGCCTACAAGTGCAAATTGTTGCGCCAATATATTTGGATAAGACCCTTTTTGTGCTTCTATAAATAAAGCCCCATCTGAAAATCCCGCAGCAAATGAATCGCCTAAAGCTACATATTTCGCAAAATTTGCTGTTCCTGGCGTAGGCGCTAAACCATCTGATGTTTTGTAAACTACCGTCTCATCTTCGGTATTATTACAAGCTACAAAGGTTGCTGCAACGAATAGTAGCCATTTGAAATTTTTTATCATAATCTTATGTTTTTAAATGTTGTTTGACTGATTGAATTACGGATTAAGTGTCCAAGAAATAAAGTATTGCTGTCCTATTCCACCAGCTCCTAAAACTTGAATGTATTCTTGACCTCCTATGTTTGTTGCACCTAATTTTAATGCAGATTTTAAACTCGGCATACTATAATTAACTTGTGCATCAATCACTGTTGCAGCTTGAATCATACCATCAACCATTGTAGATTCCCACTTATATTCATTATTCCATCTTACGCTAGCATTAAATCCAAAGTTTGTAAATAATTTTTCGTTACCAACTGAAGCTTTAACTCTGTGTTTTGGGGTATTGAAACCTGCTTCAAAACCAGGATCTTTTGATTGGTCAAAATCAAATTCAGCATAGTTATAACTTACACCAAAATCATAATTTCCAAACATTTTTTTAGAAAGTCCGATTCCAACGCCAAAAGATTGAATTTTTAAATCGGTGTTGGTGTACAATTGAAAGGCTCTAAAATTTCCATTGCCAAGTGCGTGAAGCGTTTGAACTGCTGGATTTGCAACATAAGTCGGAGCTCCTTGAGCAAAATCGAAAGTTTCGCTAACTGTACCGTATAACGGAGCAATGGATACTGTGTTTCCGATAAAGTTATTATAAGTATTATAATATCCATTCAAGTCAATGTTGATGTCTTTGTATTGTGAACGGTATCCCAATTCGATAGCTTGTACCTCTTCTGGTTTAACATTGTTCACGTTTGTTACTTTCAACAATGCCGCTGCTCCGGGCGTGTTTCCAGGATTGGCTGCTGCAAAGGCTGCGAATTGCGCAACAGAGGCACTTGTATAAGAATTTTGATAAGCGTTTACTCCTGTCACTACAACAGATGTTCCTCCTGCATAAACTTGCCCAATTGCAGGAACCCCATTTGCAACGGTCCTAGTTTCAGAATATCTCAATAAATTGTCGGGAGCTGAACCAATTAATACTGCACTTCCTACATTAAAACCGATGTATTGGTCTTGAGTACTTGGATTCCTAAAACCTGTTTGATAAGATACTCTAAAATTGTGTTGTTTATTTTCGCCGCCTGAATATACAAATGATGCTCTTGGAGAAAAATTACCATCAAAGTTTTGAGATTTATCATAACGAACTGAACCAGTAAATTTCAATCTGTCCTCCATGAATTTTTTTTGCAACTGAGTATAAACACCATACTCGTTATAATAAATAGGACCATTATCATCCGTATAAATCCGACCTTGAGAATCAAGTTGGTATTGTCTGTATGAACCACCTACTTGAATTTCTCCATATTTGATGATGTCTTTAAGATTATAATTAGCATCGGAATGGTAAATTCTTGAATTGTCCACAAGTTTAGAACCTGTTAATACATCTGGATCCGCAATCACTTTATTAAATTCAGTTTGAAATTCAGGAGTTCCTGGTAGTAATCTACCTGTATCGGCAACTCCTCTAGCAGCAATATGAGCATTTGCTGGCGTTTGACCAGCCAAAGTTGCTGCCACATAAGCTCCAGCATATTCGCCAAACCATGTGTTATCGGGTTTCCAAGCTCTATTTACATTAAGCCCTGTAAAAAGCATGTCATAAGACTCACCACCGTCTTCTGTGGTGGTATAACCCCTTACAAAAAAGTTTTTACCTTTTACCTCTAATTTGTGTTGCTGCATAAAAAAGTTATTCAAATAATACCTATTTGCACCTTGGTAAACTGCATTACCCAATCCAAATTTACTTTGCAAAATTACTTCAAGATTCTCATCTCCGAATGGCCTAATATGCACTGAGGCATCAAATTTAGTATTAGATGCTTTGTTATCTGTTAAGTCCACTTCATTATATCCAGTTCGGCTAACATTATAATTTGGAAGAATTGCGTCAAACGCTGCAAACTGAGCTGGTGTAATCCTTCCAGCTGCAAGTAACCCATCGGCAACAGCATTTATATTTGTAGTAGCTTCATCTCCGTATACGTTTAATCCGTTATATCCAGGATTGGCTCTTGTATTTCCTGTTACTTTTCCGTTTTGATATTCATCATAATTTGTTGCATACCAATCTGTACCTTGCATGTAGGTAAAATTAGCTTTTGCGGCAATATATTTATTGAATTTATGCGCGACTCTAACTCCAAAATCATAAAAACTATTGGTTCCCGCAGCTTCTTGACTTGTGGCTCCATATTTCAAATAAGAAGAAATTCCAGGATATGTAAAAGGGCTTTTGCTATTCATAAACATAATACCATTAAAAGCATTCGCACCATATAAAGCGGATGAAGCTCCAGGTAATAATTCGACACTCTGAATATCAATGTCCGAAACGCCAATCATATTTCCTAAAACAAAATTTAGTAGCGGAGAGGAATTATCCATTCCATCAACTAACTGCATAAAACGAACGTTAGCCACAGTGGCAAAACCACGAGTATTTATGGACTTGAATGTCAAACTACTTGTATTCATTTGAACTTCTTTTAAATTTTCTAGTCCATCATAAAAAGTAGGTGAAGCTGTTCTTTTTATTTCTTTGAGACCCATCCTTTCGATAGTTACTGGTGACTCTAAAACTCTTTCAGGAGTCCTTGAGGCTGAAATCACAACTTCATCAAGTGTTGTCTGAGAATCAGAAAGTTTAATGATTACATTTTGATTATTAGAAGTAATACTAACTTTTTTGGTTTGGTGACCAATGCTAGAAACTTCAATTATAAATGGGGGCTTTAATGCGGATGTTAAAATAAATTTTCCATCGGCATCTGATACCGCTCCTGATTTGGCTCCAACGACTTTTATGTTGGCACCAGAAATAGGTTGGTTGTTACGTTCTGTAACAGAGCCTGTAATTGTATTTTGAGCAAAAGCAATGGCGCAAAAGAACAATGACAAAATAAGTAAATGGCTTTTCATTTGATTAAATTTTGTTAGTTAATGGAACGAAAGTACAAATAATTTTGATATTAATAAAAAAACACTAAAAAGATTTAAGATTATACAATTTGATTAAAAACAGTTCTGTTGAAAAACGTTAAATAAATTATTGTTATTTAGTTAAAATAATGCGATCCGTTATGCGTGCACATAAAATAATGAATTAAAAATAGTATTTTCATAAAAAGTTTAAAAAAAAACGAGGTAAAAAACCTCGCTTTAGATGAAAATTGTCAAAATTATTTATTCAACAGTAACTGATTTGGCTAAATTACGCGGCTGATCTACATTACAACCTCGCAAAACTGCAATATGGTATGATAGCAATTGCAATGGTATAGTAGTGATTAACGGTGATAAAGCATCTGATGTTTCGGGAACCTCAATGATGTAATCTGCTAAACCTTTTACTTGAGTATCTCCTTTTGTAACAATAGCTATAATAATACCTCTTCGTGCTTTTATTTCTTGAATGTTACTTACAATTTTGTCATAATGTCCTTGTTTGGGTGCGATAATAATTACTGGCATGTGCTCATCTATCAAAGCAATTGGGCCATGTTTCATTTCAGCTGCGGGATATCCTTCGGCGTGAATGTAAGATATTTCCTTTAGTTTTAACGCACCTTCTAATGCAACAGGAAAATTGTATCCTCGTCCTAAATACAAACAATTTTGAGTATTTTTAAAAATTGCCGCAATTTCTTTTGCTTTGGCCTCGGTTTCTAAGGCTTCTTTCACTTTATCAGGAATAATTTCTAATTCCTGTAAATACCTATGAAAATCTGTATTAGATAGCGTTCCTTTGGCTTTGGCTAAACGCAACGCCATCATTACCAAAACTGTAATTTGTGTTGTAAATGCTTTGGTTGAAGCCACGCCAATTTCGTGACCCGCATGAGTATGAGTACCCGCATGTGATTCTCTTGCAATGGATGAACCAACCACATTACAAATGCTGTAAATAAAAGCTCCTTTTTCTTTAGCCAATTTTATTGCAGCCATAGTATCGGCAGTTTCTCCAGATTGTGAAATAGCGATAACGATATCCCTTTTGTTAATGATTGGATTTCTGTATCTAAACTCGGATGCGTATTCTACCTCAACGGGAATTCTTGTAAATTCTTCAAAAACATATTCGGCCACAAGTCCTGCATGCCAAGAGGTTCCGCAAGCGACAATTATTATTTTTTCGGCATTTAGAAATCTTTCTAAATTATCTTCTATTCCCGATATTTGAATAATTCCTTCGTTTGCATGCAATCGTCCTCTAATAGTGTCAGTAATTACGCTGGGCTGTTCGTAAATTTCTTTTAACATAAAATGATCATAACCCCCTTTTTCAATTTGCTCCAAATTCAATTGAAGTTCTTGAATGTATGGATCTACTAGAGAATCGTCTTTAATTTTTCGAACCATCATAGGTTTGTGCAACCTTATGTTTGCCATTTCTCCGTCTTCTAAGTACACTGCATTTGAAGTATACTCTATAAATGGCGATGCGTCTGACGCAATAAAGTATTCGTTCTCTCCAATTCCGATAGCTAATGGACTTCCTAAGCGGGCAACAACAATTTCGTCTGGATTTTTTTTGTCGAAAACAGCAATAGCATAAGCCCCATAAACTTGATTCAATGCTACCTGCACGGCTTTTCCAAGCTTAAAGTGTTCTTTTTTTTGAACTTCTTCGATGAGGTTTACTAGAACTTCAGTATCGGTATCAGATTTAAAAGTATAACCTCTTTTTATCAATTCAACTTTTAAAGGAGCATAATTTTCTATAATTCCATTGTGAATAATCACTAAATCACCGGAATTTGACTGGTGTGGATGACTATTTACATCATTTGGAACTCCGTGTGTAGCCCAACGAGTATGACCCATTCCAATTGTTCCGTTAGTAGATATATTGTTCAAGGATTTTGCTTCAAGGTCTATGACTTTCCCTTTTGTCTTAGAAAGTTTTAAATTTTCGCCATCATACAGCATAACGCCAGCGCTATCATAACCGCGATATTCTAATCTTTTTAATCCTTTTATCACAATAGGATATGCCTCTCGGAAGCCAATGTATCCAACAATTCCACACATAATTTTGGTTTATTTAGGTTTAGTATAATTGATTTCAAGTTTTAATCTTTTCGTGTCTGGTATGCCTGTCCCTGTGCCATATAGAATAGTTCCTAGTGGATTCATAACGGAAGATTTCGGTGCTTGACTAATAAACAAATTTTCCTTCTCAAATAAATTAGAATCAAAAATATTAATATCTTCGGTGACAACAAGACCCAATTTGACATTTTCTGAAGTAGTGTTTTTTACAAGATTTCTTACATGATTAGTAATGTTAATTTTATAAGAAACGCCTCGTTTTAATTCTGTTGCATCTCTCTTGATAAAGCCTCCTAACGCAAATTTTGTACTATTCTTATTTGTCGTTGGAGCGCTTGACACATAATCAAGAATAGGTGTATTATTGGTGTAATCATACAAATAAATCCGTTCTGGTTCGTGGCTTTTCTTAAATTCTGCGTTATCAGTGTCAATATAAAAAACCAAATTAGCGTCGTTAATTAACCATTTATTATCTCTTATATTTTCTAATTCTCCTGCTTTTTCAAAAAGTTTTACAACCGCTATAGAACCTTGACCACCTTTTAAAAAAAGATTTTTGTCGCCTTTACTTCTATCTGGATTATTTATTGCTGTATTATATTCAGTATTTAGGTTGCTATCTTCAAGCAAGCTTACTGTGTTGCCAGACATATTTAGGATTATGGACTTTTCTACTCTCGCTCCATCGGTAGCCGACTTGTCTTCTTTATATTTAATAGTTATGGTTCCTTTATTAAAATTAATCATGGCTAGACTTCCTTTGTCAGACCCTGATTGTTCTACTTTGAAATACAAACCTTTAAAATGATTGATAAAAACATCATTAGTGGCTAATTTACCTGAACCTGGCGAAGTGGCAGTAGCAGCGGCGTCAATAATTTTTTCTTTGAAAAAAGCACTATTCAATTTCAAACGCATACTTGGCGGCGAATAAGTTCTGGTTTCTTTATTATCTGGTTCTGTTGTTATAAGTGTGTTTTGTTTTGGATTAAAGAAAAACTCATCATTTTGAGATTTATCAGAAGCATCATTCAAACGGTTTCCAACTTTATATTTTTCAAATTCAGCGCTTTGATTGGTATAAAAAACTTGAGGTATAGCGCTCTGAGTTCCCATATAACGACCCGACTCATAAATGCTCAGTTTAATTTTAGCTGTAGGTAAACCATAGATAGAATCCAATACATAGGTGTTTCCAGCAGCAACGCCGGCTGTTTTAATGGGAAGCGCTTCTGTTTTAGAAGCATCTATAAAATAAGGGATATCAATATATACACTATCAATTACAGGATTTTTACCGATGGTGGGGTTTAATGATGCTAAAGTTAATTGAGTTACAAAACTAGCTGTTGTTACTCCAAAAGCGGAATTTTCGTATATTCCCAAAGCATTTATAGGAAGATTTCCTGATTGTATTGGAGTTATTTTTTCATTGTAAGACACCACATCAGATGCGTATTTCACTATTTCAAAATTATTATCACCAATTAATGATTCTCCAACACCGTTGAAATCTTTATCACAAGAAGAAAAAAGAAGAAAAATCGCGATAAAAAATAGTGGTTTGAAAACAGAATATTTATGCATGTTTAATAAGAAATATTTAATTTATAGAACAGAATTTTTATAAAAGTTACAATATGTTTCAGCAAATTTCTCTTTAGCCGTGAAAGATAAAAAAGGTTTTCCTGAAGATTCTATAAATTTTGTTAAACTTGATGGCAGGTTTTCAGAAGCAATAATTACAGCATCAGAATGCATGATTGTTGTTCGCATAATATTTTCATAATTAGGCGTTTCTAAATCCAAAATAGATTCTTTCGGAATGCCATCAAACTTAATTTTGTTAATCATTTCAATATCTAAATTACCATCAAATGACTGACTGTACACAGATGTTACAATTTTGGTGTCAGAAAAAAGCGCTTCGTTTTTATAAAAATGCTTCATATAAATGGGCAACATAGCAGCCAGCCAACCGTGAACATGAATAATATCTGGAACCCAATTCAATTTTTTTACTGTTTCAACCACTCCTTTTGCAAAAAAAATAGCGCGTTCATCATTATCAGGAAAAAGCACACCTTCTTCATTTGTAAATGTAGCTTTTCTTTTAAAATATTCATCATTATCGATAAAATAAACCTGAATTCTTTCTTTTGGAATAGAAGCTACTTTAATAATCAAGGGCATATCTAAGTCATTCACTACCAAATTCATTCCCGAAAGCCGAATTACCTCGTGCAATTGATGCCTTCTTTCGTTTATATTGCCATACCTTGGCATAAAAATTCTTATTTGTCCGCCTTGATTGTTAATCATTTTTGGCACTTCATAAGACATTAAAGAAACCTCATTTTCAGCTAGATAAGGTACCACTTCAGATGATACATATAATATTCTCTTATCTTCCATATTGTAAATTACTTAATTTATTGGTAATTAAAACCATGCAAAATTACAAAATTTTATGCAGTTCTAAACTAAAATATTATGTTTGCAAACTATTTCAACAAAGTACTCATGCAAATTTTCTACGGAAAAGCAGCTTTAATAGTCCATTTAAAATCTATTAATAACAATTATTCTACTGTAGGCTTTGTGCCAACAATGGGAGCATTACATCAAGGGCATTTGTCATTAATTCAAGAATCTATAGCAAATAATACAACAACTGTGGTAAGTATTTTTGTTAACCCCACACAATTTAGTAATTTAGAAGATCTTGCAAAATATCCGCGAACATTAGAAAATGACATAGAAAAAATTAGAGGATTAAGCAGCAAAGTCATTGTTTATGCTCCAACTGATGATGATGTTTATGAAGGAAAAACAGTTTCGGAAACCTTTAATTTTGACGGATTAGAAAACCTTATGGAAGGTAAATTTAGACCTGGACATTTCAATGGTGTAGGAACAATTGTAAAACGGCTATTCGAAATTATAGAGCCAACAAATGCTTATTTTGGCGAAAAAGACTTTCAACAATTGCAAATTGTAAAGAAAATGGTCGCTAAAAACAAAATCAATGTCAACGTAATTGGTTGTCCTATTTTTAGAGAACCCAATAAACTTGCGATGAGCTCTCGAAATGAACTTCTATCCTTGAAAGAAAAACAGGACGCTGCAATTATTTATAAAACTTTAGCCGAATCTAAGGAAAATTTTAAGAAAATGAGTGTCAAAATGGTCACCGCTCAGGTTGAAAAATCATTCAAAAATTATCCCAGTTTTTCTTTAGAATATTATCAAATTGCCGACGAAGAATCGTTGCTTCCTTGTATTCGAAAAAGCAAAAAAAAGAAATACCGTGCTTTTATAGCTGTTTTTGTCAACAATATTCGATTGATTGATACAATTTCATTAAATTAATTTACTTTTGCGCAATGCAAATACAAGTTGTAAAATCTAAAATCCATCGTGTTAAAGTCACTGGCGCCGATTTAAATTATATCGGTAGCATTACGATTGATGAAGCGTTAATGGACGCCTCAAATCTTATTGAAGGCGAAAAGGTTTCGATTGTCAATATCAATAATGGGGAACGATTTGAAACCTATGTAATTGTTGGTGAAAAAAATTCAGGTGAGATTACCCTCAACGGACCTGCTGCTCGAAAAGTTCAAAAAGGCGATATTATAATTATTATTTCGTACGCAACTTTAGATTTTGAAGAAGCCAAAACATTCAAGCCTTGGATTATTTTTCCAAATGAAAAAGACAATTCGCTATCATAATTGTTTTAAAATCGCTCCTTTTAGTTTCATATATTTTTGTTATTTAGTAATTTGAATATTTTCTTTTTTTACTTAATCAGCCTTTAAAAGAGCAAATAAAATTATTATATTGCTGCGCTTTTCGAAATATAAATTCTAAGACACTTATTTCCAAAACCCAAGAAATTATGAAGCAATTGATACTTATTTTGTTTTTCGCAGTACCCCTCTTTGCTCAAAAAACAGTCGAAACATTTGTTTCAAACAAATTAGGTGAAAGTCGCGAAATTACAATAGGACTTCCTGACTCTTACGAAAAAAACACTAACAAAAAGTATCCCATTCTCGTTTTGCTGGACGGTGATTTTTTATTCAATCCTTTTGATGGTGCTTTAAGATATGGAGCTTACTGGGATGATTTGCCGGAAACTATAATTGTTGGCATTAGCCAAAACAAAAATGAAGAACGAATCGACGACTGCACCTATGACGATAACGGATTGCCCTACGGGAAAGGAGCTAATTTTTTTGAATTTATTGGCGGAGAATTGCTTCCATACATTGAAAAGAAATATAGAGTTGCTCCTTTCAGAATTATTGCTGGCCACGATATTACCGCCGGTTTTTCAAATTTTTTTCTGTTTAAAGATTATTCTATTTTTAACGCCTACATATCTTTGAATCCAGAACTTGTGCCAGAAATGGAATTTAAAATTCCAGAACGCTTTGAAGCGCTAAAGCAACCTATTTTTTATTATCAATCTACAGCTGATGGCGATACGAAGGAAATTTTGCAGGCGGTAAACGATCTAGATACAAACATAAAAACAGCCAACAATCCCCTGATAAACTACAAATATGACGCTTTCAAAGGAACTTTGCCTTATTCCTCGGTTCTTCATTCCATTCCTAATGCTTTATACCATATTTTTGAATGCTACAAACCCATTTCCAAGACTGAATATTCAGAAAAAGTTGCTATTCTTGCTGGCGCACAAGTAGCATATTTAATTGATAAATACGACATTATTACCGAAACATTAGGCCTTAAAGTTCAGATTAGATTTTCCGATTTTAAAGCTATAGAAACTTCTATTCTATTAAACAAATCATATTCAGAATTAGATAAATTATCAGACCTTGCTAGGAAAGACTACCCAAAATCAATGCTTGCCGATTATGAACTGGGTTTAATGTATGAAAAATTGGGCGAATTCAAAAAAGCCGCAAAAGCCTATCAAAAAGCTTCTCAATTTGATTCAATTGGAGATTTGAACAAAGATATGATGCTAAACAAGTTTGATGACATGCAAAGTTTAACGCCAAAGAAAAAATAATGTCTAAAGTTAAAACTTCCTTTTTTTGCCAAAATTGTGGCGCACAATATTCAAGATGGCAAGGCCAATGCAATTCCTGCAAAGAATGGAATACTATAGTTGAAGAAATTATCCAAAAAGAAGAAAAATCAAGTTGGAAACCCACCACTTCCGATTCAAAAAGAGTTTCTAAACCTTTACTTATAAACGAAATTGATTCTAGCCAAGAGGTAAGAATGAACACGCTGGACGGCGAACTCAATCGTGTTCTGGGCGGTGGTATTGTTCCTGGTTCATTAATCCTTTTGGGCGGAGAACCTGGCATTGGAAAAAGTACACTTTTGCTACAAATTTCCTTGAAACTTCCCTACAAAACCCTTTATGTTTCGGGAGAAGAAAGCCAAAAACAAATAAAAATGCGTGCAGAAAGAATCACGCCAAACAGTGATAATTGCTATATTCTTACCGAAACCAAAACCCAGAATATCTTCAAACAAATTGAAGCTATAGCACCCGAAATCGTGATTATCGATTCTATTCAAACCCTTCATACCGATTATATTGAATCGACACCGGGAAGTATTTCTCAAATTAGAGAAACCACTGCCGAGTTAATAAAATTTGCCAAAGAATCGAATGTTCCCGTAATTTTAATTGGTCATATTACCAAAGATGGAAACATTGCAGGTCCCAAAATTTTGGAACACATGGTTGATACAGTTTTGCAATTTGAAGGCGATAGAAATCATGTATATCGCATTTTGCGTTCGCTAAAAAACCGTTTTGGCTCCACTGCCGAAATCGGGATTTATGAAATGCTGGGCAACGGTTTACGTGAAGTTTCAAACCCATCCGAAATATTGATTTCACACAAAGACGAGGAATTATCAGGCACTGCAATCGCTTCCACTCTCGAAGGAATGCGACCGTTGATGATTGAAATTCAATCTTTGGTTAGCACCGCAGTTTACGGAACGCCACAGCGCAGCACCACTGGTTATAATGCCAAAAGACTGAACATGATATTGGCTGTTTTAGAAAAACGTGCAGGTTTTAGGCTTGGTGCCAAAGATGTTTTCCTTAACGTAACTGGAGGAATCTCGGTAGATGATCCCGCTATTGATTTGGCTGTTGTGGCAGCGATTTTATCCTCGAATGAAGATATTCCGGTAAATAAAGATTTTTGTTTTGCTGGCGAAGTGGGGCTTTCGGGCGAAATTCGTCCTGTAAACCGCGTCGATCAACGCATTCAAGAAGCAGAAAAGCTAGGATTTTCGACCATTTTTGTTTCCAAATACAATAAAATTACTTTGAAAAATACAGGCATCAAAATAAGATTGGTAGCGAAGATTGAAGACGTGGCGAGCGAGTTGTTTGGATAAGAAAATAAGCTATTTCGGCACGGTTTAAAATACATTATTATATTTAGATTTATAAAATAGTCCAATTAAATTCAGGTTTTTTTATAAGTCTAAAACGTTTATTTTGAAAGCAAAGTTAGTGCAAACAAATAACCACAAACAAAAAAACCTGACAATTTTCATCGTCAGGTTTTCTCTTTATTTTATTATCTGTATTCTTTTCTCGAAAAAAAATTAATCATTCAACTTCAATACCGCCATAAATGCTTCTTGTGGAATCTCAACATTTCCTACCAATCGCATTCGTTTTTTTCCTTTTTTCTGTTTTTCGAGAAGTTTTCGTTTACGCGAAATATCACCACCATAACATTTAGCGGTAACGTCTTTTCGTAAGGCTTTTATGGTTTCGCGCGCAATGATTTTTGCGCCAATTGCGGCTTGAATCGGAATGTCAAATTGTTGTCTCGGAATTAATTGTCGTAATTTCTCGCACATTTTTTTTCCGATATCATAAGCGTTGCTTTCGTGAATTAATGCTGAAAGCGCATCGACAGACTGAGAATTTAACAAAACATCCAGTTTTACTAATTTGGAAGTTCGCATTCCAATGGGTGAATAATCAAATGAAGCATATCCTTTGGAAACGGTTTTTAAACGGTCGTAAAAATCAAAAACAATTTCAGCTAAAGGCATATCAAAATTCAATTCTACACGTTCGGTTGTAAGGTAAGTTTGATTGGTTATCAAGCCACGTTTTTCGATACACAAAGACATCACATTACCCACAAAATCAGATTTTGTGATGATTGTCGCTTTAATATATGGCTCTTCTACTCTATCTAAACGAGAAGGTTCTGGTAAATCAGATGGATTATTAACCACAAAAGGTGTTTCAGGATCTTTCTTAGTATAAGCCAAATAGGAAACGTTCGGGACAGTAGTAATTACTGTCATATCAAACTCACGTTCCAATCTTTCTTGAATGATTTCCATGTGCAACATTCCCAAGAATCCGCAACGGAAACCAAAACCTAAAGCCGCTGAACTTTCTGGTAAAAACACAAGCGAAGCATCGTTGAGCTGTAACTTTTCCATCGAAGCTCTCAACTCCTCGTAATCTTCGGTATCTACTGGATAAATTCCAGCAAAAACCATTGGTTTCACATCTTCGAAACCTGTAATCATATTGGTTGTTGGCGTTTTTGCATCAGTAAGTGTATCGCCCACTTTTACTTCTTTCGCCTCTTTAATCCCTGAAATCAAATAACCAACGTCACCACTAGAAATCACATTTTTTGGAACTTGGTTCAGTTTCAACGTTCCTACTTCATCAGCAAAATATTCATTGCCGGTTGCCATGAATTTAATCTTCTGACCTTTTTTTATTTCTCCATTTTTCACCCGGAAAATAACCTCAATACCACGAAACGGATTGTAATGTGAGTCAAAAATCAAGGCTTGCAAGGGTTCGTCAATATTTCCTTTTGGTGCTGGAATTTTCTCGATAATGGCTGCCAATATATTTTCGACACCAAAACCAGTTTTACCCGAAGCGTGAATAATATCTTCTAATTTGCAACCTAATAAATCAATAATATCGTCGCTCACTTCCTCTGGATTGGCAGATGGCAAATCTACTTTGTTCAAAACGGGAATAATTTCTAAGTCGTTTTCTAATGCCAAATATAAATTAGAAATGGTTTGTGCTTGAATACTTTGGGCTGCATCGACAATCAAAAGTGCGCCTTCGCAAGCCGCAATAGAACGGGAAACTTCATAAGAGAAATCCACGTGTCCCGGAGTATCAATCAGATTCAGGATATAATCCTCACCTTTATATTTGTACTCCATCTGTATGGCGTGGCTTTTTATGGTAATCCCACGTTCGCGTTCTAAATCCATATTGTCAAGCAGTTGTGCTTTCTCCTCGCGAGCTGTAACGGTTTGAGTTGCGCCTAGAAGTCTGTCGGCAAGCGTACTTTTACCGTGATCAATGTGTGCAATAATGCAGAAATTCCTTATGTTTTTCATTCTTGTCTTCTATCATTTTTAGCTAATGCTAACGCATTAATCCGCAAATATAAGGTAAAGATTTGATTAAAAAATGAATTGCCAATTCTCAAACGGACTAATTATTTACAAATTTGTTTAAAATTAAAATTGGCTTTGAAGACAGATCAAATATTAGAAATAGAAATCCTGAAATACATATAAAATAATCAACAACCTTCATTTATGAAACTTAGGTCGAAAGTATTGGAATTCGTAAGATTTAACCCTGTGCATGAAATCAGTTATTGACAGCTTTAAAAAAATACAAAATGACTCCGGAATGATTGTTATTTATTATTTTTGAAGCACATACGTTTTAAAATACCCGCATTCATTTATTACTTCTTGATAATATTTGGTTTGAGAATAATTGCTTTTTAATGTTTTGAAACCATCCCACGCTAGAAAGTTGATTTTAGAATATTGTACCGCTGATTGATTCTCCCAGCTGTCTTTAGCTGGATCATACTGCTTATTATAATATTCGTTTCTTTCGCATTTTGAAATCATATAATTGCATTTAGCTTTTTGCTCGTCGGTTTTTGCGAAAGCCAAAGCTTTTTGATAGTACATTTTTGCGATCGAACAATCTGTTATCATTACTCTAATTTTATCTCTAAAATAATAAGGACTACTTCCAAACCCATTGATGTTATTTTCGTGAAATAATCGAGCATTGCCAAAATGAGTGATGTTGTAAAAAGCATTGCCAAGCAGTATCGAATTGGTGTAAACCTCATCTCCTTTAGCGACATTCTCTTGCATTGTTTTTATGGTATTCAATAAATCGATTTTGGTATATTTCTTTTTTTGAAATGCAAGATGGTCACAATCGTTACAATCTTTGATGTTGCCATTGAACGGATTTCCATAAAATTTTACCTCTTGACTTTTAGATGTTTGTCTCATAAAATCAATAGCATCAGAAATATTATTAGCAAATGTCGCTTCTACAGCTTGATAATCATTGATATCTTCGAGTGTAACGTTATAAACACTAATGCCAATTTTTTCTATTTCAGTTTTGTTGCTTTCAGCTAAAAAAGATTTCATAGCCAGTAAATTCTTTTCATTGTCATAAAAGCTATAGTCTCTGTCGAACAACTCCGACATCACTTCATTCTTTTGAAATTTGTATAATGCTGACAAATATTTTTTGCTCCAAGCTGTAGCATTTTGGTAGCGAAAGTTTTCAATGCTGGTTTTGTCGTTGTACAACCAATTCAAATCAATTAGAATTGTCTTTTCAGAATTGGAATCAATCTTCTCTATTTTACTTAAATTATTCACAAATCGAAGCAGTCGAAGTTGATTAATTGCCAATGATGTTTTTGGCATTTCACTTTCGCAAGCATCAAAATTCTTATCTGCTTGAGCGAAGTTGCCGTTTAGCGTTTCTAAATAACCCAATGATAACCTCCATAAATAAGGTTTATTCACTTGATTTGATTGAGCAATTTTACTTACTAAATCTAAAGTTGATTTTTGAATTTTATCTTTTGCATTTTTCTTATAAATAGCAACACTTTGCTCTTTGAAAGATTTATCAATCTTAATTTCTTGATTGTTGACAAGTCGTGTTAAAAGATAATCTAAATGCTCGCTTTTGGGTTGTAAATTATAGATTTCGGAAATTGCTTTTTCTTCATCTCCGTAAAAACCTTGAATTGCCCAAAGTGCAGCTTTTTCTTCATTGGTTTTGGCTAAATTCAACGATTCCTTCCAATCTTTTTCTTCTTTTGGTTGAAAACAATAAGCCGAAACTACGCGCATTGCTGGGCATTTATCAAAAACTTGACTATATTGATAATTAGATAATGCATAATTTTTATTTTTAAAATTGATACCTGCTATATAAGATAGTGCTCGATAGTAGAGCGAGTTTTTGGGAACCGTATTTTCAGTTTTATTGAAAAAATCAATCGCACGATTATAATTGCCACTATAAAAATAAGCTTTCAATGTTTGAAACCAATAGCGGTTTTTTAGAAATAAATTAGACACCGTTTTGTATCTATTTTCTATGGTTTGAATTGTTTTAAAATCTTTGAAAGTTTTTTGCGGAACAGGTTCGTAAGACCAGTCATCGTGGTTGCTTACCGATACAGATTCTATTAGTTTTGAAAGCGACAAAAAAGTCATAAAACTACTCACTTTTCGGTCGTTTAAATCTATTTTTTTTGACCATTTTTCAGAAATTGAATTCTTCTTTTGGGTTTGATAAAATTGCTGTATCTTCTTCACATCTAATGCGCTAGAATCGATCAAGAAAAACTTTACAGCTGCAGTATCCATTTTTCCTTCTAGAAAATTTGACCAATCTTGAACAATTTCGTCATTGAACCTTGAATTGTGTTTAGTGTCAAAACCCGTGTAAAATAATTCTTCGGATAAAAACAACGGAGCATAAGATTTATCTACAAAAGTTTCTGGAGCAAAATTAGAATCAAACAACCAATCCCAATCGTCGCCACCTGCACAAGCATAAATAATGCCATAAACAAAAAGTAAAATGGTACTAAAACCGAGCAATAACTTGCTCAAAAATCGATTTTTCATAGTGTTTTGTGTTAAATTCATCTAAATCGTAAAAAATAATTTCTTGTGGTGTTGCTGCTAAATTATCATTTAAATCGTTTGCCATATCAAGCAAATCGTTCGAACTAATGCTTTCCAATTTCAGGCAATCGTTCTTTTTATAAAATGTTCCGCGCTTATAATTAGAGTTTTTAACAAGCAGTTTGTTCCCATCTGCAAAAAAATAATTGCAATCCTTTTTAAAATCAAAAGAATTTAATTTGTTTTTTAATCCTATTACTTTATCATCTCGAATGTGAATGCCCCAAGAATAAATTGGTAAAGCAATATTTAATCTTAAAGGATAATTTTTTAAACTAGACAAATAACGTTGAGCAATGTTCCTGTCGTAAATAGAATTTAGCGAATCTGATGCTATTTTTCCCATGTTGTAAAACATCAAAACGCCTTTATCTACATTAGGGATTTTAGTTTTCTGAAAATATTTTACCTGATGTAAACGGATTGTAGCCGATAATTTTTTGCCAGAAAGCTTTTTAAAATGTTCAACAAATTTTAAATAATTTTCCTTTGTCGATAAAGTCCAATCGCAATCTATTTGTATTTCTTTGCAAGTAATTTGGTTTTTCGTATTAATTTGACCAATGAAATCATAGGTTTTTTGAGCCAAATCCAAAACATCGACCTCCTGATCTTTAAAGACTTTATTTTGAATGTAAACCACAGGAACAATTTCAAAACCAGATAATTTTCCTTCAAACCTAACCGCCGATTCTGGAAAGGCTTGCTTGGTATTGGAATTCCAATCAATATCAAAATACCGAACGTACAATTTTTTAACTTGATTTTGTTCTAGAACTTCTTGCTCCATTGCAGACAGTTTGAAAACTGTTTTCCAATAATAAAATGAAATCATTGGTTTGTCCTGTTGACTACATGCGGCCATCAACAGGAATAAAGCGAAGATAAAAAATAATTTTTTCAACGAATAAGTCAATATAATTTGCTGTCAAAAATAGGACATTTTACGAAATATTATTATTTTAGAACAATAGATTTACTTCCCAATAAAAAATTAAAACATTTCGTTTAAACCGAATATAATTGTTATTTTGTATCCTATAAATTCCAACTCCTTATGTTGAAAAACAACTTTAAATATTTTATATTACTATTGGTTTTAATAATGGCAAGTTGTGCCAAACGTGGTAATATTACTGGAGGTTTGAAGGATACTCTTGCTCCGGTTTTAAAATCGAGTTATCCCAAAAACTTTAGCAAAAATTTCAAAGGAAACGACATCAAATTGACTTTTGACGAGTATATTCTATTGAAAGACCTCAACAAACAATTGATTATTTCGCCACCACTAAAAAATGAACCACTTATTTTGCCAACCAATGTGGGTAAATTTATCACCATAAAAATAAATGACACTTTACAAGCCAATACGACTTACAGTTTCAATTTTGGGCAAAGTATTACTGATAACAACGAGGGAAATCCACTAAACCAATTCAAATATGTTTTTTCTACAGGTGATGTAATCGATTCTTTGTCCATTTCGGGAAGTGTAAAAGATGCTTATGAAAAAGAAGTTGAGCCATTTGTTTCAGTAATGCTTTATGACATAAATGACAAATTCAAGGATTCGGTGGTGTACAAAGAAACGCCAAGATACATTACAAATACTTTGGATAGTTTGAAAATTTTCAAATTAGAAAATCTAAAAGCCGGAAAATATTTACTTGTGGCGATGAAGGATTATGGTTCAAATAATAAATTTAATGCCAATAAGGATAAAATTGGTTTTAAAAAACAATTTATCACAGTTCCAAATGATAGTATTTTTGAACTCCAACTATTCAAAGAAGTACTTCCATTTAAGGCATTTAAGCCCATTCAAGCATCTGCAAACCGAATGATTTTTCCGTATCAAGGAAAACCTGCAGCAACGAAATTGGTCTTAAAAAATAAAGAAATAGATTTGCCAATAATTGTTACCAAATTTCCAAAAAAAGATTCCCTTCAAGTTTGGTTTAAACCACAGAAAACCGATTCGCTTTCTGTGCTAATTACCAAAGAAAAATACTACAAGAGTTTTACTTTTAAAATTAAAGAACAAAAGAAAGACAGCTTGAATATCAAAACTTTTGAAAACAATTCGAATAATTTTAGAGATGCTTTTATTTTAGAAAGTGCCACTCCATTAACAAAAATTGATGATTCAAAAATAAAACTAATCAACAAAGATTCTGTTGCTGTAACTTTTACTACCAAATACGATGATTTTAACCAACAAATAGTTTTTGATTTTAAAAAAGATTTTTTCGAAAATTACACGTTTACAATACAGCCTAACGCAATGACGGATTATTTGGGAAATTCCAATAAAAAAACAAGCTTTAAATTGAGCACAAAGGGCGTAGAAGAGTATGGAGATTTGAAAGTGAATTTGCAAAATGTAAAACGTTTTCCCGTAATTGTACAGCTGTTAAATAAAGCTGGAGCTGTTGTTGCATCGGCTTATAGTGAAAGCAACACAAAAGTCGAATTCAATTTTATCGATCCATCGCTTTTTTCGCTTAGAGCCATTTATGATGATAATAAAAATAAGGAATGGGACACAGGAAATTACCTTGAAAAACGGCAAGCCGAAGAAGTAATTTATTTTTCGATGGAAATTGATGTACGCGCCAATTGGGACATTGAACAAGTTTTTGATTTAAGTGTTCCCTACGCTCCTGAGCCGAAAAAGACGGAAGAAAAAAAGAAAAAAACCAATGCAGGGTTTTAGTTCAAAAGAATGGCTGTCGTTTATATTATTTATCTCCGCTTTGCCTACGGGCAAAGAAACAATAGCACGCAGATGACACGGATTGAACGGATTTTCGCTGATTTCTTAAACTTAAATGAGCTTGAATGCTTTATATGGTAAAAAATTAATTAGGCATTAAGTACTTAAAACTTGAATGACTTATATGTTAAATCTTATCTGTGTTCTAATATTGCAAGAGGGAATGTATTGGTTAACTTAAAACTGGTTCAGAGTTTTATTTCAAAAGAATCTCTGTCGTTAAGAAACCCTAGTATATTTCTGGTTTCGAGCAATTTTTCCTTGTTTAACTCCACGATGAAAACACCTTCGGTTTCTTGAGGTTCCAGAATATAGTTCCCGAGAAAATCAACGGCTTGCGAATGTCCAACATATTCTAAATTATTGCGGTCAAAGCCAAATCTATTCACACCAATAGTATAACACAAATTCTCGACCGAGCGCGCTTTCAGCAAAATATCCCAGGCATTGATGCGTGTTTTTGGCCAATTGGCAACGTAAATTAATACATCATACTCTTCGATGTTTCGAGCAAAAACTGGGAAACGTAAATCGTAGCAGATTAGAGGGCAAATTTTCCAACCTAAATAATCTACAATCAATTTTCCTTTTCCATATGTATAAACTTTATCTTCTCCAGCTAAGGTAAACAAATGCCTTTTATCGTAAAATTGTATTTCTCCTGAAGGAAAAACAAAAACCAATCTATTGTAGAAATTACCATTTTCTTTAATCACTAAACTTCCTGTAATTGCACTATTCTTGGCTTTCGCCAAAGATTGTAACCATTGAATAGTTTCACCATGCATTGTTTCAAAAACAATTTCTGGATTCATTGTAAAACCTGTTGTGAACATTTCTGGAAGTACAATCAAATCTACTTTTTCGGTAATAGCATTGATTTTGTCTTCGAAAAAATTCCGATTTGCTTTTGGGTTTTCCCATAATAATGAGGATTGAATAAGTGCGATTTTCATATAAAAGAGGAATTGTTTCACAAAGGTACGCAAAGAAGCCACAGAGAAGCAGAAAGTTTTTACAACAAAAAAACGCATCCAAATCAATGAATGCGTTTTATCTTTATACTTTATAAGTTTTAAAAACCGATAAGGTTTGTGTTTTTATCCTTGCAAACTTGCTGATAAATATTCTCTATTCATTTGTGCGATATAATCTAATGAAATTCCTTTAGGACATTCTACTTCGCAAGCTCCTGTATTGGTACAGTTACCGAAACCTTCAGCGTCCATTTGAGC
>CAMCTL010000049.1 GCA_945878515.1 Flavobacterium psychrophilum
AAAGTATTTTGGAGTTTTTACAAAAATATTTTACCTCTATTTATTATTGGTGTAATTTTAATCTATTTTTCACGAACTTTACTAGTAAAATTACTTTTTACAAGCGAATTTCTTCCGGTAGAAAATTTGTTTTTTTGGCAATTATTTGGCGATGTTTTGAAAGTTGCTTCGCTGATTTTGGGTTTTCAATTTTATGCCAAAAAAATGGTCCTTGCTTTTATTATGTCAGAACTGGTTTCGCTTGCTGTTTTGTACGCTTTAAGCATTTCTCTAATTCCAATTTTTGGAATTCAAGGAATTGTAATGGCACAAGCCGCAGATAATGCTATCTATTTGATGGTGTTGTTGTTTTATTTTAGACGATGTTTGTTTTAGATTGACAGACAGCTTTATGATGTATTCTAAAAAACGTGCTTTTATTATTTTTTTCAAATTTAGCCATAAAAAAAATGGGGAATTCTACCCCATTTTTCTTGTAATCCTTTTATAAAAAGATGACCATCTTGTCCTTTTTAACAGCCAACGTAGATTCCTAGTATTTTTCTTTTTGAAAACCCCAACTACGCAATTCGGCTTTGTAGGTATCGGGATAATTTCCTTGAATTATTTTGATTAAACTGTTTAAAGTTTTTTGTAGTTCTTTTTTCAATTCATTTTTAGTGCTTACTTTATCCGAGACTGTGCCATCGGTAGCGGTGGCTTTACCTAATAAGGTGTCGTATTCTGTTTTAAGTCCTGTCCAAAACGCAGTTCCAAATTCTTTTTCTCCCAATCCGTTGGCATCTATAGCTGCAACCATTAATCGCAAGGATTCAGCACGTTTGTTTCTATCTTTTGGGAAGACATATTTATTTGTTTTATGTTCTATCCCAAATGAGGGATAATAGCTCGTTGCAGCCTCTTTGTACAATTCTAATAAATATCCTTTTACATACGTCAAGGAACTATCAATGTTGGCATCGAGCTGCTTGAGTCTAAGCGTGATCTGAGGTCTTGACCGGCCTACATCATTGCGCTTGCTCAATTCTTGGTTAAAAGCAGTTGCTGCTGTCGTAAATTTTGCGGGGGTTGTCCAAATCAAAGTAAGCTTCGGGCTAGCCGTCCATTTTGTAGCGACATCGGTTATTACGGTGCCAAAATTGGCATCGGCTAATGGTACATTGCCTTTTGTTGTTGGTTTAGTACCTTCGGTTGGAGGGGTGGTTTCGTTTGCCATTTTTTTTAGGTTTTAAATGAATAAAGGGGAGATTGTTATCTTAATTACAAGTAAAATTATTAAAAATTTTTAATTGCTTCATATAATTTAAATTTTTTTTAACCTTGAGCAGTAGTACCCTACCAACATTTTTTTATTTTATAGTAGGTGGCTGTAGTACCCTGTATATATTTATTTTTTTTACAGTAGAGGGCGGTAGTACCCTGTATGTATTTTTTTATTTTATAGCAGGGAGCAGTAGTACCCTGCTTATATTTTTTTATTTGATAGCAGGGGGCGGTAGTAGCCTGTATATTTTTTTTATATGACTATTTATTGCAGTAATACTTCGAACCCTTAAATATGCCATAGCTAACTTTATTTAGTGACCCTTCTTGTCCATACATGTGCTACCTCGTTAGACGCTGCCCCCTAGTTTCCTCGGGATTATTTAGCAAGAAAAAATAATGTAATAATTAATTATTAATAAATGAGAATCGATTTAAAAATTTGTTATTAGCTTAACTCTATAACAACTATTTAGTAAAAAAAACTTGTTAAAATCTTTATATTTTTTTAATAATTTTACTAAAATTAATCTTTAACAATAAAAAAAATGAAAAAATTTAATCAAGTTGTACTCACAGGAGTACTTTTTTTAAGTGCCGTTATTGCATCTGCACAAATTAGCACCAGTACAGGTGGCGCTACAAACGTATTGGCAAATTCGCCGACTACTAATACTAATGTAGGTATTGGAACCAATGTCCCTAAATCTAAATTAGATGTAAAAGGAGGTTTAACTGTTGGAGGTAATTATGGTGGTGTTAATGCTGCTCCAGCAAATGGTGCTATTATTGAGGGTAATGTAGGTATTGGAATTCCTATTCCAACAGCAAAACTGGAGGTTATTGGGACAGTAAAGGCAACGCAAGGTCTTTTTTCAAAGTCCTTGCCTAATGGCTCTGTTTTTACAGATTATGGCGACAAGAATGATAAATGTATTGTTTTAACTGCGGGTAGTGTTCTAGGTACTAGTTCTGGATATATTAATACAAGAATGTTCAATTTTTATGATTTTCCGCAGTCTAATATGGACGCTAAACCAGTATTATTTTTTGGTATAGAGGACAGGAATGATTTTGGTCGATATAGATTTGTTGCTGAAACAGGAGGGAACACACAGATGATAATTTTGAACAAATCCCAACAAGAGACTTTGAAATTTTATGAAGACGGTAGTGACAATGTTACCTTAACTTTGCCAAAAGCAAATTCATTTATTGGTATTGGCACTACATCTTCTACAGATGGTGCAGATATTTATAAACTTTCTGTGAAAGGAAAAATTAGAGCTGAAGAAATCAAAGTTTATAACACATGGGCTGATTATGTTTTCACGAAAGAATATAGGTTGCCTAGTTTGAAAGAAGTGGAACTATATATAGCCAAACATGGTCACTTGCAAAACGTACCATCTGCAAACGAGGTGACAAAGAAAGGACTTGCACTTGGAGAAATGTCAAAAATACAGCAAGAGAAAATCGAGGAAATGATGCTATACATCATTGCCCAAAACAAAAGAATCGAGGCTTTGGAGAAAAAAATAAACAAATAGTATTCATAATTTGATATATAGATTATGAGAAAATTATATACAATAATAGTTGCGTTGTTACTTTTTGTAACATCAACTATTTATGCACAAGACCCTAATAACCATTGGCAATTAGGTACAGCTGATGTTAATTTTACCACCAATACTCCTGCCGTTGCAACTGTAGCCAATAATGGTCAGAATGGTAACGCATCTATAAGCGATGATTTTGGTAATTTGTTATTTTATACGGATGGAATAAAAGTTTGGAATAAAAACCATGTCGTAATGACAAATGGTAATAATATAGGCTACGCAGGAGTAATGAATATCATTATCGTACCAAATGTTGCAAACCCTAATCAATTTTATATTTTTAGAAGTGAAAGTTATTTAACTAATAACAATATCCCCGATCCCGTATTTTATTTATATTCAATTGTGGAGTTTAGTAATTCAAATCCACTTGGTATCGTTCTTTCGATTAATTCAAATCCATTATCTTCCTATGCAGAAAATCAGTACTCTAAAGCCCTTTTTGATTCTTCTGGCGTAGTTTCCAATACTTTTGAATTTGGCCCTTTAACATCTACAAAAAACAGTAATGATACTGGATTTTGGGTTGTGATGCAAAGTAAAAATAAATTGTTAAGTTATAAAATTGACTCGCTGGGATTAAATACAACACCCGTTGAATCAACCTTTACAAATGCTCAAATTTATGATCTAGGTACTTATGACACTTCGTATTCAAGAGTTAATGGTATTGAAGGAGCAAAATTTAGAATAGCACCTAACAATTCATTTTTAATAGGTTTGGAATATAGTAGAACCACATCGAGTCCATATGACCCTGATACCAGCTTCTTTAATTTCAAGAACCCTTTTTATAAAACTAACTTCAATGCAACAACAGGCATATTCTCAAGCTATGAAACTTTTTCAGGTGGAATTATGGTTTATGAATTTGAAATTTCAAAAGAAGCTAATAATTTGTTTTTTGTAAGACAGAAATATCCTAACGGAGCTCCTACTTATATTAGCGATGTGGTGGACGGGGAGGTTTGTGTTAAAGATTTGAACAATAACACAAACCCTATCAGAGTCTTAAATGATTTTGGTACAACAACACCCTCATCAAAATGTAGCTTTTTGCAAAGAGACAAATATGGTAGTATCCTTATTAGTTCAAAATCGTCAACTTTGAATAGAAATATGTATCTTCATAAAATCGACAATCAAGATTCATTTTCAACTTCATCCGTAAATTTGAATAATATCTCACTAAATGGATATGCTATACCATCTGGAAATTTTTATTTACCCCAGTTAATACCCCAATTAACCCCGCCGTGCATAAACAATGTTGTTGTAACTGTAAATATACCATCCGGTACGGATAAAAAGCAGGCGTCAAACACTATAATAGCATCAAATATAGTAAGCAGTGGCGCAAAAGGGATATACCATGCTGGAAATTCAGTAACTTTTTCAAACGGATTTAACGCCAAAAGCGGTTCTGTTTTCAGAGCTTATATAGCGGGTTGTACTAACACTTTCGTAGCTAAGAGGAAGAATCCTACGAAAACAGAAATCATTTCAGATAAAATTAAAATTAGTGCAGTAAAACTTTACCCAAGCCCTAACAAAGGAATATTTACAATCGATTTAGGTTTTGAAAACAAAAGCGAAATTTCAGTTGATATTTTCGATATACAAGGAAAATCGGTATATAAATCTGGTGCTACAGCAGCTAAATTTGAAGTAAATTTACCAAACTTACCTTCAGGTTTGTATCTTATCAAACTAAAAGGTATAGATTATGAAGAAACAATTAAATTTGTAAAAAATTAGAAGTATAAATATGAGGGAGAAAAATTTATTTTCTTCCTCATAATTTTATATACATTTGCTTCAATGTTATAATTCTTGAATTTATGCTATTTAACAAAATAGAATTTGCTTTCTTCTTTTCTTTTATATTTTTGTTGTATTGGTATGTTTTTAATAAAAATTTAAAACTCCAAAATTTATTTCTATTAGTAGCAAGTTTCTTCTTCTTTGCCTGTTTTGATTGGCGTTTTTTGTTTTTACTACTTTTTTCTATTGTCCTAGATTTCCTGATTGCTCATAAAATTTACAATTCTAAACGCAACAAAAAGAGTTGGCTTTGGTTGTCTATTGTTCTAAATTTATGTTTGCTAGGATTTTTCAAATACTTCAATTTTTTCATCGATAATTTTTCAGAAGCTATTTCATTTTTTGGGTTGAAACCTAATCTATGGTCATTACAGATTATACTGCCTGTTGGTATCTCTTTTTATACCTTTCATGGTTTGTCATACATAATTGATGTTTATAAAGACAAAATTAAACCTGTAAAAAGTATTGTTGATTACGCACTTTTTGTTAGTTTTTTTCCTTTGCTTGTTGCCGGACCTATAGAGCGAGCTACTCATTTATTGCCACAAATTCAAAAAAAAAGAACATTTGATTATACGAAATCTGTTGATGGATTAAGGCAAATTTTATGGGGACTAGTAAAAAAAATTGTAATTGCCGACAATTGTGCAACTTATGTAAATTTGCTTTTTGACAACCCTGATGATTACTCTGGAAGCTCATTAGTTATTGGTGCCATTTTATTTTCATTTCAAATTTATGGCGATTTTTCGGGCTATTCGGATATTGCTTTGGGTACAGCAAGGATGCTAGGGATCGAATTGCTGCAAAACTTTTCATTTCCTTACTTTTCTAGAGATATAGCCGAGTTTTGGAGACGGTGGCACATTTCCCTCTCTAGTTGGTTTAAAGATTATGTTTATATTCCGCTTGGTGGTTCTAGAGGTTCAAAATGGCATAATATCAGGAATGTATTTTTAGTTTTCTTGTTAAGTGGCTTTTGGCATGGTGCAAATTGGACTTTTGTTATTTATGGTTTTATTAATTTCTTATATTTTCTTCCATTATTATTATTTCGTAGGAATAGAGATAATTTAGCAATTGTAGAACCACATAACCTAAAATCGATACTAACTGCCATTTTTCAGATTTTTTCAACTTTTATGTTAGTTTCTTTGGCACGGGTGTTTTTTCGTTCGCAATCAATAGGTGAAGCAATGATTTTTTTTAAAAGAATGTTTTCTTCTTCTTTATTTTCGTTTCCAGAAATTTTGCCTAAAACAGTTTTTGGCTATATATTTTTATTTACGGTAATAGAATGGTTGGGGCGCAAAGACCTGTTTGCACTAGAAAAATTTGGCATGAACTGGAAAAGACCATATAGATTAGCGTTTTATTCTATATTAACGCTACTACTATTTTATTTTTATGGACAAGACTATCAATTTTTATATTTTCAATTTTAGATGAGTACATTAATAAAGAAGGTTTTGATATACTTATTACCGTTATTTTTGGTATTTGTTGCATTTGAAATGTTTTACAGATTTGTCCCCAATGACTATGCTGTAAAGTATGCGACAATACCTAAAAAATACGACAGCACAAAGATTTTAATTTTTGGAAATTCACATACTTTTTATGGTTTAAACCCCAAATATTTTGATAAACCTGCATATAATATAGCCAATATCAGCCAACCACTTTATTTTGATAAAATATTGTTTGATAATTACATAGACAAATTCAAAAATGTTAAATGTGTTGTTTTAAATATAGAATATACCAGTTTAAGCGAAATAGTGGACACAGAAGAAAATAATTGGAGGAAATATTATTATCAGACTTACATGCATTTAGCAGTTCCATCAATAAATGAATACGATTGCACAAAATATTTTTTATCCTCTACAAGAAGTTTTAATGCTAATACTAAACTTGTTTTAAGATACTTGAAAGACGGAACACTAGTCGATTGCGATGAAAATGGTTTTGGAATCAATTATACAAAAACAAAAAAAATACCTTTACTACAAAAGGATGCTTTAGAAAGAGTAAAAAGCATTGAAGACAATTTAATGAATTTTGACGATAATATAATTAGGGTTCAGTCCATAATAGATACTTGCAAAAAGAGAGGCATAAAAGTAGTATTATTGAATATGCCTGTTTCAAGTTATTTTGCTGATGGAGTCAATCAAGTTAAACTAAAAAAAATACAGAAAACTTGTAAAAGCATTGCTAAAATCAATTATAATGTTAGTTATCTTAATTTATTCCAAGATAAACGATTCACAAATGAAGATTTTTTTGATGCTGACCATCTACATACTGAAGGTGCAGTAAAATGTTCAAAAGTTGTAAATAGTTTTGTGAATGAGATAATAAAAAATGGTGGCACTTTTCAAATATGGGTTCAATGGAAATAGATAGATACTTTTAATTTTTTTTCAGGGAATTGTACATTCTAATTGTTGCTCCAAAAAATAAAGTTAACAAATAAATTGCGATTCAGATTAAGTATTCCAAACCTTGAAATATTCCTTAGTTATATCTATATAATGATGCTCTTTTTCTACAAAAGATCTGGCCCGTTTACCAATGGCTATAATTTCCTCGGGATTTTCAATTAAAAATGACAATTCTTCTACTAAAGAATCAACATTTGGCAACGCATTTATAGCCACTTTTTCGGTCAAATGATACTGCGCTGTAAACTCGGTTTCGGCACCAGTAAAAACAACTTTTCCTTTTGCCATAGCTTCTAGCGCATTGTAGCCTTGGTCATAACCATAGACTTGATCTAGTAAAATATGGGCTTTGTTGTAGGCCTCAATATACTCTTTATAAGGAATGCTTCGAGTAATAATTATTTCAACTAGAGTGGGATATTTTTCTTTTATAATTGCTAATGCTTTTTCAAAAAACATAGTGCCTTTTTTTACCGCACTACTGTTGTTAATCCCCAGAAAAATGATGATTTTATCCTCAATTTTGAGCGGTTCAAATGCAATTTTATCAGTGTTTATGGGGTTTGGGATGAAATGTGCATCGTATCCCATTTTTTCCATCGGAATTTTATAATCTAGGTCGGAAGTGATGATAGAGGATGATTTTTGAGTTATAAAATTAAAGGTTTTTCTATAATTGGGTTGCGTGTATTTTAAGGAATAATTATAATTTTTTCTAAGTTTTTCATCTGCAAACAATGGGCTTAAGATAGAATATTTCATTTCTTTTTTCAAAAGATATTCTACAATTGGAGTGTCTTCTCCGCAAATTAAAAGGCTTATTTTTTTGTTTTGATTAAAGAGTTTTTGGAGTAAAAATCGAGAGGCAATCGGGTAGGTTTCCAAAGCATCTGAATTGATTAATTGTACTAGATCATAATTTTTTAGTTTGGTTAATAAAAAATAGAAGCGAATGCCTCTTTCTAATAATTGTAAATCACTTTTAAATAGTTTATAAAACACCTTATTAATGAACTTAAAAAGTGCCGACGATGTGATAATTGTTGGAGTTATCGAATAATCTACAGGAAATGCTTTGAAGTCATCGCCTGTGCCAACAATTTGAACATCGTGGTTTAAAACAACCAAACCTTCTTTTAATGAATTGTGCAGCCTACTGAATTCGCCAACTAAAAGTATTTTCATTTTTTTGATAGAAATATTTATATTTACGTAAATATATAAGAAAATGACAAATGTTTTTTCAGAAATTGATTTAGAAATCCTAATTGCAACCAAAAATAGAGATAATCTTGATTTTTTAGGGAATATGTTTCCATTTGCAGCTTTTTCTAATTTCAATATTTTGATTATCAATCAAACCAATTCCACTCAATTAATTTCTGATTTTGAAACCATTAAAGTGATTAATGTTGATGAAAAAGGTTTGTCTAAGAGCAGAAATCTAGCCATTAAAAAGGCTTCGAAAAAGATTTGTTTAATCGCCGATGATGATGTTGTTTATTTTCCAAATTTTGATACAGAAGTAATAAAGGCTTTTAATCAGAATTCACAAGCACCAATAATTAGCTTTAATCACCAACGAATTGGTGCAGAAAAACCGAATAATTTATCAAAAACAGTATATGCTCATTCCAAAAAAACGATTGAAAATGTCTGTTCTATTGAAATTGCGTTCCAATTGAAAGATGTTGCAGCAAATAATTTAATTTTTGACGAGAATTTTGGTTTGGGTTCCTATTTTGAAACGGCCGAAGAATATTTGTTTTTAAAAGATGCTATTAGATTAAACTTAGGTGTGCTATTTTATCCGTCTGTTATTGTTTCTCATCCTTTGTTAACCTCAGGTGATAAATTAGGAAACGATACCATTTTATTTGCAAGAGGCGCTTTGTTTTATAAAACAAGAGCAAATTTAGCTTATATTTGGTTGCTAAAATACGTGTTTTTTCTTATTCGATATAAGTATATCCGTTGGAACGAAAGCAGTAGAAAATATAAAATAGGTTTGCAAGGCATTCAAAAATACAAAGAATTAGTAAAATTAAAGTAATGACAAGTATTGATAATGTACATTTAATCGAAGTGCCAAAAGCGCATGATGTTAGAGGAAATTTGTCTGTTATAGAGGGTAATACAATACCTTTTGAAATAAAAAGAGTATATTATTTGTATGATATTCCAACAGCAAGTGTTCGCGGTGGTCATGCTCATAAAAATTTGCAACAGCTTTTAGTTGCTTTAAGTGGCAGTTTTGACGTTGTTTTGAAAGATGGAAATTCCCAAAAAGTGATCACGCTCAATAAACCCAATTTTGGACTTTTGATCCCAACAGGAATTTGGCGGGAACTACAAAATTTCTCTTCAGGTTCAGTTTGTCTGGTCTTAGCTTCTGCTGAATTTGATGAAGCAGATTACATCAGAAATTTTAAGGAATTTAAACTATTTAAAAACGGAATTTCCCAATCCTAAATTGGCCAATATAGTTTTTAAATCGATAAGCGGTTTAAGGATAAAAACAGGAAGTTGCAACAAAATTCTTTTTTTGAGAGACAAATTACTTAAATCGATTGCCTCATAATAAAGTAGAAAATGCTCTTTTTCTCCTATTATTTTTGACTTTATAGCCAATGAAAACCGATTCAAATCCAGGAATTTCTTTAAATCTCGATTTGTTTTTTCTAGTGTTGTATATTTAGAGAAATTACTGGTTTCAATGTATTTTTTATAATTTGTCGAGAGACTTTTTCCATCATTTACATATCTTGCAAGGATTTTCCAGGAAAATAGTATCGGGTAAATCAATCCAATTCTAATCCACATATCAGTGTCTTCGTTGCTTTTTAATTGGATGTCATCAAAGTGCCCTGTCTTTTCAAAAACACTTTTATGAAAAACCGCACTCGAAGTGAAAATGACACACTCTTTCTGGCTCGCTTCAAAAAAATTCACAATCTCACAATCACCAGTTTTTGCAATCGAGTAGCTCGAACGAATAATTTTTTTGGATGTTTCCACTTCAATAGCTGCCGAAAACACTTTTAGTTCTGGAAAACGATTGATGTTTGCAAACATTTCTTGCAGAAAATCTGGATACCAATAATCATCAGCATCAATAAATGTGATATAATTGGATTGCGCTTTTGCAATGCCAAAATTTCTAGCTGCGGAAACTCCGCCATTTTCTTTGTAAAAATATTGAATTCTGCGGTCTTTAAATTCCAATACTTTCTCTTCACTTTTATCAATAGATCCATCATTAATTATAAGTACTTCAAAATCAATAAAACTTTGATTGAGAACACTTTTTAAGGTGTTTTCAATGAAGTTTTCTTTATTGTATAAAGGAATAATTACAGAGAAAAATGACATTTGCAATGCTTTAATTCTCAAATATAGAATAATTGTAGCATAACTTCAATCAAAAAAACTACTTTTGTTTTTGCACTATGGAAAATAAAATACTGCATATTGTTAGCTTTGACAATCCTTTTCCGCCTCAGTATGGCGGTGCAATTGACGTTTTTTATAAAATTAAAGCGTTGCGCCAGTTGGGAGTAAAAATTAAACTGCATTGTTTTGTTAATGAAATTCCTGTTGAAAATTCAGAATTAGCACTTTTTACAGATACAATTTTCTATTATAAAAGAAGTCTTAATCTTTTAAATTTTTTTTCTACAACGCCCTTGTCAGTAATGTCAAGAAAGCATAAAGATTTGATTTATAATTTGAATTCGGATGATTCGCCAATTCTTTTCGAAGGGCTGCAAACTACTTATTTGTTAAATGAAAACCATTTCAAGGGCAGAAAAATATATTTGAGACTGCATAATATTGAAGAAAATTATTATCGCGGACTAAGTAAAAGTGAATTCAATTTTTTCAAGAAGGTGTTTTTTTATGTTGAACATTTAAAATACAACCAGTACAAAAAGGTTTTTAATAGATTCGCTGAGATTTGTACTTTGTCAAATTTAGAAACCCAATTTATTAGAGAACACCATAAAAAAGGCATCTATATTCCGGTTTTTCATGGAAATAACATTTTGCAAGAATGTTCAGCGTTTGGCGAATATGCTTTTTACAATGGAGATTTGAGGATTTCTGATAATAAACGAGCCGTGCAGTTTTTGATTAATGTTTTCAAGAAAATACCAGATTATAAATTAGTTATAGCTTCAAGTGTTGCGCTCCAAAATTTGCAGTCGCAATGTGAATCGATACCAAATATTTACTATGTAATAATCGAAAATCAATCACATTTAGATGAGTTGTTTAAAAATGCTCATGTTAATGTGATGGTTTCATTCCAACATTCTGGCACCAAATTAAAAGTAATTAATGCACTTTTCAAAAGTCGCTTTTGTGTTATAAATGATAATATGTTGGATGATTTGGAATTAAAAAAACTTTGTATCCTTGCCAATAATGAATCTGAATTTATCAATGCGGTGAACCATTTCAAAAAGAAACCCTATTCAGATTTTGCTAACCGCAAAAATATTTTACAAAGAGTACTAAACGATGCTGAAAATGCAAAAAAAATAATTGAAATAATTTACGACTAATTATTACAACGTTTTTTGAACCACTTCAAAAAGGCTCATATCTTCACATTTCAAGGTTTTAGAAGGGAATTTCATGATCAAAGCGTAGTCATGAGTAGCCATGATAACAGTTTTTCCAGTAGCATTAATTTTTTTCAAAACTTCAAGAACTTCAACACTCGTTTGTGGATCCAAATTTCCGGTTGGTTCATCGGCAAGAATTATTTCAGGATTATTCAATAATGCCCGCGCAATAGCTACACGTTGTTGCTCACCACCAGAGAGTTGATGCGGCATTTTGTTTGCATATTCTTTTACATTCACTTTCTCTAAAACTTCTTCAATTTTGTTCTGAATTTCTGTTTCATCTTTCCAACCAGTAGCTTTGAGGACAAAATGCAAATTGTCTTTTACATTGCGATCGGGCAATAACTGAAAATCTTGAAAAACAAAACCTATTTTTCTTCTTAAAAACGGAATCTCATCTTCTTTTAGAGTAGCCAAATCAAAATCCATTATAGTTCCTTCGCCTTCCGCTAAAGGCAAATCGGCATACAAAGCTTTCATAAAACTGCTTTTTCCAGTGCCTGTTTTTCCAATGACGTAAATGAATTCACCTTGTTTAACTTCAAGATTGACACTCGACAAAATGGTTCTTCCTCCCTGAGCGATGGTTGCATTTTTTAAAGACAGTACAGATTGTGACATAGGACAAAATATTTTATTCGGTAAAAGTAGCAAGATAACGATTGCATTCAAAATAAATTGGGTGCTAATGCAAAAGATTTCGGAAATGCAAATCTTGATTTTATAAATTGTTAAAAAAAATGTTTATAATAATAGATGGAAATATTTCGTTATAAACTACAGAATACAATACATTTGATTACTTTAATTAAAGAACGATGCAAAAAATTTCAAGGCTCTTATTTCTACTTTTTTTTATAAGTATTTCTACTATTTCAGCCCAAAAATCAGCAATTTACACTTCCGATTCAAGAGATTTCGATAAAGCAATTGCCTTATACAATGACAACCAATTTGCCTCTGCACAGTTGCTTTTCGAAAAAGTGAAAACGGCTGTAGCCAATGAAGAACTGGAATCCGACTGTTCTTTTTATATTGCCAATTGCGCCATCCGCACCAATCAGGCCAATGCCGATGTGGTAATGGAAAATTTTGTCGCAAATTATCCTACCAGCCGAAAACAAAATCAAGCCTACATTGGAGTGGCGCATTATTATTTTGCCCAAGGCAATTATCCTCAAGCTTTGGAATGGTTCGAAAAAGTGGACGAAAATAGTTTAAGCGAAAGTGTCCGCGATCAATTCAACTTTCAAAAAGGCTACAGTTTTTTCAATTCTAAAAATAAAAAGGAAGCCACAGCCTATTTTAATAAAGTAACCAACTCTTCCGAGTTTGGTTCGCAAGCCAAGTATTATCTGGGTTTTATGGCTTATGAAGGTGACGATTACAAACAAGCTACCAAGTATTTTGACGAAGTTTCTGGCGAAGAAAAATACAAGGAAAAATTATCATATTACCAAGCCGATATGAATTTTAAATTGGGAAATTTCCAAAAAGCAATTGATTTAGGCTCGAAAGCTATGGAAAAATCGAATGCCATAGAAAAATCCGAATTGAATAAAATCATTGGCGAAAGCCATTTCAATTTGAAACAATATGAGAAATCCATTCCCTATTTGCAATTGTATAAAGGCAAAAAAGGAAAATGGAACAACACGGATTTCTACCAATTGGGCTATGCTTATTATATGCAAAAGGATTACGAAAATGCCATTTCGCAATTCAATAAAATCATTGATGGAAAAGATTTTGTGGCACAAAATGCCTACTATCATTTGGGCGAAAGCTATTTGAATCTAGACAAAAAGCAACAAGCCTTAAACGCTTTCAAAAACGCTTCCGAAATGGAATTTGAACTTGCCATTCAAGAAGATGCCAGTTTGAATTATGCCAAATTGAGTTACGAAATTGGGAATTCCTATCAAAGTACGCCTGCTGTTTTGATGGCTTTTATAAAAAAATATCCAACTAACGCCAACAAATCCGAGGTTGAAAAATTGTTGATTGATTCCTATATTTCATCCAGAAACTATAAGGAAGCCATGGTTTTATTAGAAAAAAGCAAATCTCCCGAAAACAAATTGGCCTATCAAAAAGTCGCTTTCTATCGCGGATTAGAGTTGTATTCTGACTCCAACTATCAGGAAGCCGCAACATTATTCGAGAAATCTTTGGACCAACAAAAAGATGCCACATTTATGGCTCGTGCTACTTTTTGGAAAGCCGAAACCGAATATATCTTGGACGATTTCAAAAATGCTATCTTGAGTTATAAACAATTTCAGGGTTTGGCTGCTGCCAAGGAAACGCCAGAGTACAAAAACAGCAACTATAGTCTTGCTTATTCCTATTTCAAATTAAAAGAATACGATCAAGCGGGAAATTATTTCCAAAACCAAATTGACAATGCCAAGGACGACAAAGTACGTTTGCACGATTCCTATTTGCGATTGGCCGATTGCCGATTCGTGACTTCAAAATATACGGCCGCTCTTGAAGCTTATAACAAAGTTATCGAATTGAAAAGCATTGATTCTGACTATGCCTATTTCCAAAAAGCTCTTTGCTATGGATTTGTCTCTAAAAACGACAAAAAAATAGAAGAACTCAACGCTTTCTTACAATTGTATCCAAAATCGGAATACCGTGACGATGCTTATTTTGAGCTCGGAAATACGTACGTGGCCGAGAATAAACAAGAACTTGCCATAAAAACTTACGACAAATTAAATGCTGAATTCAGAAATGGTTCGTTCACTTCCAAAGCCATTTTGCGACAAGGATTAGTCTATTATAACTCTGACAAAGACGAGCAAGCCTTGATCAAGTTCAAGAAAGTCGCAGCCGATTTTCCTAAAACCGCCGAAGCTTTGGAAGCCGTTTCCACAGCAAGATTGATTTATGTTGATACAGGAAAAGTGGACGAATATGCCACTTGGGTTCGCACTTTAGATTTCGTTGCGGTTACCGATGCTGAATTGGATAACGACACTTATGAAGCCGCCGAAAAACAATATTTGCAAAACAATACCAAGCAAGCTATTTCGGGTTTTAGCGGTTATGTTTCTAAATTTCCAAACGGGATTCACTCTTTGAAAGCAAATTTTTATTTGGCTCAAATGTATTTTTCAGATGCGCAAGAAGGCAAATCCATTCCAAATTATGAATATGTTATAGCACAAGCTCGAAGCGAATTCACAGAACAAGCCTTGGCAAGATTGGCCCAAATTTTCTTGAAAATCGACGATAAATCCAAATCAATTCCGGTACTATTGCGATTAGAAAACGAATCCGATTTTCCGCAAAACAAAACTTTTGCCCAGTCCAATTTGATGAAATCCTACTACGAAAACAAAGATTATCCAAACTCGGTCGTTTATGCTGAAAAGGTTTTGAACAACCCAAAAACGGATGATAATGTAAAAAGCGATGCGCAAATCATCATTGCTCGTGCGGCAATTCAAACAGGTGATGAGGTAAAAGCACGTTCTGCTTATGCCAAATTGCAAACCATTGCCAGAGGAGAATTGGCTGCCGAAGCCTTGTTTTATGATGCCTATTTCAATAACAAAGACGCAAAATTTGAAGCTTCAAATGTTGTAGTTCAAAAATTGGCCAAGAATTATTCCAGTTATAAATATTTTGGTGCCAAAGGTTTAATCCTAATGGCTAAGAATTTTTATGGATTGAAAGACAGTTTTCAGGCGACTTATATTTTGGACAGCGTCATAAAAAACTTTACCGATTTTCCTGATGTAGTTTCAGAAGCGCAAACAGAATTGGATACCATCAAAAGCGAGGAGGCCAAAACAAATTCATCGATTGGAGGTTAGAAGTGGGAAGTTAGAGGTTAGAAGTTTGGAGAATTTAAAAATGACAAAATTCAAAAAAAAGATGAATATCATAAAAATAATAACATTTATAAATAAACAATTAACGTTTTCAGCTCCCTCCCCTTCGGGGAGGGTTGGGGTGGGGCTTTTGCTTTTATTTGTCCAGTTTTCCTTTGCCCAAAAAAAGGATCCCAAAAAGGACGAAAACATTGGAACAGAAGTCGTAAATGTAGTAAAACCATATACGCCAACCATTTCTGATGCTTTCAAAGTGAGCGAAATTCCAGTTCTTGACGATGCTGAAAACACCAAAAGAGAAGTAATTAAATACAATATTTTCTCCTTTCCGGTAGCATCGACTTTTACACCCTCAAAAGGAAAAGCAGAAGGTGTAGAAAAAGAGAAACAAGCTAAATTATTTAACAATTACGCTACTATTGCAGGCGGGAATTATGGAACGTTAAATGCTGAATTATTCGTAAATCAAGACCTTAATAACAATGATTATGTTGGAGGAATGTTTCGGCATCTTTCGTCTCAAGGAGGAATTAAAGACGTTGAATTACAGGATTCTTTTTATGATACTTCTATCGATTTGACTTATGGAATTCGTCAAAGTGATCTGTCGTGGAATGTAGATTTAGGTTATCAAAATCAAGTGTACAATTGGTATGGTTTGCCAGAAGGTTTTGGGACAACTTTAATTCAGCAAATCAACCCGCAGCATAGTTACAACAATTTGTATTTAGGAAGTAAAATTGAACTTAATGAAAATATTATAAAGGAAGCGAGTGTGAAATTCAATCATTTTTCTGATAATTATGGTTCGTCGGAAAACCGTTTTTATGCAAAACCTTCTTTCGAATTCAATATCAGTGACAAAATAGTAAAAGCGAATGTGATTGTCGATTATTTAGGAGGAAGTTTTGAGAAAAATTATTCCAATACAAACGCATTAAAATATGGCTTTACCAATTTTGGAATTGCCCCAAGTTTCTTGATAAACAAAGAAGATTGGACTTTAAATATCGGTTTAGGCTTGTTTTATAGTTTGGATTTAGAAAACAATAACAACAAATTTTTGGTTTATCCGCAAATCAATGCATCGCTAAAGGTAGTTGGAGATTTGATGATTTTCTATGCTGGAGCCGAAGGGAATTTAGAACAAAACACCTATTCGGATTTTGTGAATCAAAACCACTTTTTGTCTCCAACCTTGGACATCAAACCAACAGACAAACAGTATGATGTTTTCGCTGGTTTGAAAGGGAAATTGACCAATACTGTAAGTTACAACCTTCGGGCTTCTTATGTAAATGAGCGAAATAGAGTTTTATTTAAAAGCAACGATTACAACGAAAACAATACTAATGAAAATTATGCTTTTGGCAATTCCTTGCAGATAGTTTATGATGATATGAAAACCATTAGTTTTTATGGCGATTTAAAAGCCGATATTTCCGAGGATGTGACTTTTGGAATTAACGGAACCTTTAGCAGTTATTCTAATGATATTCAGGCTGAAGCATGGAATTTGCCAGCCATAAAATTGAATGCAAATGTTGATTTCAACATCACCGAAAAATGGTACGCTGGAGCCAATGTTTTCTTTGTTGGAGATCGAAAAGATCAAAAATTGGACACTAATATTGTTTATGTTATTGCGCCAAGTCCAATTACTTTAGAAGGTTTTTTTGATGTAAACGCAAATCTTGGATTCAAATACAATGATAGATTAACTGCTTTTTTGCGAGCCAATAATATTGCAAACCAAGCCTATCAAAAATGGCTGAATTATCCAGTTCAAGGATTTCAGGTAGTTTTGGGTGCGAATTATAAATTTGACTTTTAAATCTGCAGGCCTTTTGGCACTGCGAGGTGCGAGCCGAAACGCAAAAAAAGTATAAAATAAATCTGCGAAAATCAGTTAAATCCGTGTTATCCGTGTGCCAATTATTATGACTTTCAAACAAAAAATACACCAACATTACCAGCAATTAGTCCAAGACCGAGAAGATGCTTTTCGAGATATGATCGTGGCTTTGACCGAAGATTCAAAGAACGATGCAAAAGGTTCTGCTGGCGACAAACACGAAACAGCTTTGTCGATGATGCACATTGAGCAGGAAAAACTCAATCACAAATTGAAAGAAGTTTTGGCTCAAAAAGCTATTTTAGACAAAATTGATTCCACCACAATTGCCAAAACAATTATTGTAGGTAGCTTGGTCAAAGCCAATGGGATTTATTTGTACTTGAGTGCAGCACTTCCTAAAATTGCAGTAGATGGAATCAATGTTATTGCACTTTCTCCACAATCGCCATTAGGAAATAAACTGATGGGAAATCAAGTGGGTTTTTCGTTTGAGATTAATGGAACGACGTATTTAATTAAGAGTGTTGAGTGAATTCTTAAAAAGATAGTATGAAATTTGAGATGTATTTATTGCCGTTTGCTATTTTGTTGTTCAGTTATTTAATGTATATATTTTTTCATAAAGGGAAAAAAAGACCGATTCTTGGAGAAAAACGAAACGATATGACCGAATATTTAAAAGACTACTATAGTCACAGGTTATATTGGTGGTGGTTAGTTATGCTTATTTTTGGTTTGCTAATTTTAGTAATGGTAATAGTTATAGATTTCATTTTGTGATTTTAAACTAAAGCCGGTTTTCAATTTGAAATTAATGGAACGAAATATTTAATTGAGGGAATTAGTTGATAATTTCAAAGCAAGTTTAATTTTTCTGCAAAGTCTATTTTTATCATTTCCCAATTTGCAAACTCAAAGCCGTGCCACCCACCAATCTGAAAGGTAAAAATAGCTCTTCTTGCATCAACTCGATTAAGATTTCTTTAAGTAAAGGCGAGACGGTATTCCAATATAAATTTTCCAAAACGCTTACAATTGGTGTTTAATTAATTTTATTTTTTCAACCGTATCAGCCCCATAAAAACGGGTAATTTCTTCTTGTTCTTCTTCGGTGCCTCTCGAAAAAACACGTTTTACAACGGCAACTTTCATCTGTTCCCAATCAATTTTATCTATTGTGGTGTCCCAAAACAGCACCTTACTTAATTTGGAAATATCTGGTGTTCGTTGATTTTTTTTCTTGAACACTTTGATGTCATAATAATTTTGTAGAGTCATCAAAAAGCCTTCTTCCAGTTCTAATTTTTCTTCAATTTTTAAAGATATGGGAACATTCATCCGGCGAGTTCCTTTAAGAATGGCACCCAAAGTCTGCGGATGTTCTTCAATAGAAATTGCAAATTGTCGCTTGATAATGCCTCTTTTAAGCAATTCTCGCTCTACAAATTTGCCTGGATGCACGCCTTTAATAATTTTAAGAATATCTTTCATATTGCAAATGTAAACAAATTTGTTTATTTGTTTCAATAATATAATTCGCATTGATTTCAACCGTTTCAATCGCGTCTAATTCTTTCACAAAATACCATCAAAACCTTCAAAAAAACCCTGATTCCCTAATAATTTTTTTCGTAAATTCGCCACCTTAAAAGTTTGACTTTAAAACGAAACCAAATTATGAGCAAAACAATGACAGTCGACATCTTGTCGAGCATTAAAGGAGCACAGCCTTCCGAGAGCGTGAACAAATTATTTGATGTAATTAAAAATGCAATTCCATCAAATGAAAATTCCTTGAATAATGTCAATCATAATTGTGTTTCTGTAAATGATTTAAGAGAAGATGTTGTGATAGAAAGTTCGGCTTTAGAGAAACAACTTATCATTGAAAACTTCCCAAACAAAAAAAACGGTTTTTTAGTGGTTGCTAAAGTTATAGAAGGATAAAAATGGATTCTCAAATAAAAAAAATACACCACCAATTGGTGTCAAAACAAATCACTTGTACAGCATTGGTGCAAGAAAAATTAGATAAACTTAGACAAAACACTTACAACTCTGTAAATTCTATGTTAGACACTTTGGCGTTAGATTTAGCGGCAAAAGTAGACGCTAAAATAGCAAACGGGGAAACCATAGGTTTGTTAGAAGGAATTCCATTCGGAATTAAAGATGTGTACATGTTGCAGGGAACTTACACTACAGCAAGTTCGGATTTGTTGAAAAACTATAAATCGCCTTATACAGCAACCGCAATTCAAAAATTATTAGATGCAGGTGCAATTCCAATAGTTAAAGAAAACTGCGATAGTTTTGGTCATGGCTCTTCCAGTGAAAACACCATTTTTGGAGCGGTAAAAAACGCTATCGATCCAACATTAGTGGCTGGAGGTTCAAGCGGTGGATCTGCAGTTAACGTTGCCAAAGATTATACAGTTTTTTCTATTGGTGGAGATACTGGAGGTTCGATTCGCCAGCCAGCAGGGTACAATCATATTTACGGTTTTAAACCTACTTACGGAAGAATTTCTCGATTTGGATTAATGGCTTATGCGTCTTCAACGGATTGTGTAGGGCCGTTGGCCAAGTCAGTGGAAGATATTCGAATTATATTGAACGCCATTAGCGGGAAAGACAGCAAAGACCAGACTTCAATTAATTCTACAGAAATAACTGAGGAGGAACTAAGTATTTCGAAAGTAAAAGTAGTTGGTTATTTCAAGAATTTTATCGAAAATGAATCACTCGACGCCGAAATAAGATTCAATTTTTTAGCAACAATTGAGAAATTGAAAGCCGAAGGAATTACTGTAAAGGAATTGGATTTTTTCAAATCGGATATTTTAGTTTCAACTTATTATACGCTTGCAATGGCAGAAACGGCTTCTAATTTATCTCGTCTGGACGGAACAAATTACGGAAACCGTATTGAAGCGGAAAACTTAATCGAAACTTATGCTGTAACGCGTTCGGAAAACTTTTCGGAAGAAACTAAACGAAGAATTGTAGGAGGAAACCAAGTTTTGTCTCAAGGTTTTTCCGAAGGCATCTATTTAAAAGGATTGGCTTTAAGAGATCAAATTTCTGAAAATTTTAGTAAAGATTTTTCAGTTGTTGATGTTATTTTATCACCGATTACGCCAAGTGCTCCGCCTAAAATAGGAGATAGCTTAAAAGATCCATTAGCCATGTATTTGTCAGATGCCTATACGGTTGGTTTTAGCTTAGGACAGTTGCCTACTTTAACTGTGCCTCAGGGTACAGGAACGGGACTGCAAATTACTGCAGCAAAAAATAATGAAGTTTTAATTTTACAGTTTGCTAACTTCTTAAAAGAAATGTTATAATGGAATTGGAACAATTAACTGCGGCTTTAAAAGCCCACGATTTAGAATTGGTAATCGGACTGGAAAC
>CAMCTL010000050.1 GCA_945878515.1 Flavobacterium psychrophilum
GCTCGTAACCCAAGTAAGCATAGGAGCTAACCCAGTAGTAAAATTCTTTTACAACGAAAGAGGACAACGCATCAAGAAAGAAAGTTATGACACTGCTTCGACGAATTATTTAGGTACTGATTATTATGCTTTAGATTTGTCAGGCAATACTATGGCGATTTACAACAAAAAAGAACCTGCAGGTGCTATTGTTCAAAATGATTTACCTATCTTTGGACTGAATAGATTGGGGGTTTACAACAGGTTTAGTGCCACAAGTTCTTATGAAATCACGGATCATCTGGGCAATGTGCGGGCGGTAGTGCAAAAAAACTCCACAACTGGCGCTACTGAAATAAAACAGTTCGCTGATTATTACCCTTTTGGAGAGCAATTACAAGGCAGGAATTCGACTACTGGAAATTACCGATACGCCTTTCAGGGGCAGGAGCTCGACAGCGAAACCAATATGGAAGCTTTTCAGTTAAGGCTTTGGGATGGAAGGATTGGAAGGTGGTTGAGTCCAGATCCTTATGGGCAATACGCTAGTCCTTATTTAGGGATGGGGAATAACCCGATTGGGATGATTGACCCAGATGGGGGGTTTTCTGAACCTAATAGGAAAGCAACGGGAACTAATGATTCATATTTTGATCCAAATGATAATACATATTATGTTGGTAATAAAGATGGTACGTGGACTCAAGCTACAATGTTGCAAGAGGTTGTTGTGTATAAATTTAACTTTCATCTTAATACATCTTTTAATAGAGAGTTAGGTGGCTGGAGTTTTGATCAATCTTGGGCGAGAGCAAATGCAAGAACACCGACAATAAATAATAATTTAGCAGATAGAATAATGAATTCTGGTAGAGTTACTTTCGGTACTCAACATCCAGCACCCCCAAATAAAAAGTATAAGGATGATTTAGCAAATGCTGATGATAACATTAGAGATGCTGCTAACGGTAGACTTGTCCATACAAGTGTATATGGTCATGCAAAAGGAAAATTGGTTGCCTTAAGTCCACAATTATTGACTGTGATTGATGGTTTGACTGACGACTATACATTGGGAATATCTGAATTAGCAGGTGGTGCGCATGGAGGTCCAACAAAAAGGAATCCACTAGGGTCAAGACACTATGCAGGGATAGCTGTAGATATAACTAGTATAAATGGTGTTCCTGTTAATCACAATAATATTCACTTTAAAGGTTTGATGAGACGAGCTAGACAATTAGGAGCAACCGAAGCTTTAGGTCCTGGAAGTCCTAATCACGGTGGTCATGTTCACTTAGGAGTGCCTAGAAACTAATTTAATTATTAATCATGAAAAACACAGTATTAAGTATAATTTTTTTTATCTGCCTTTTTTCTTGTAAAAAAGAGCATTCTAAAACTTCTGTTATAAAATCTACTGAAAGATTAAAGAATTTTGAAAAAATAATTGAAGGGGAAAAGGAGGAAAAAATTAATTTAGATTATTTTGAAATAACTCCTGATACTATCGATGGATGTGGCTATACTTTTGGATATGATTCAATAAATAAATCATTATCCAAAGATATATTTGTTTCAAATATAACAGATTTTGCCATAATTAAAGTACATGGTAAGGATGTATATTTAAAAAAAGACACTATAGAGAGTAAGCAAATTTCAGAAAAAAAATTTATAGATGTCTTTATTGGAAATGATTTCAAAACAATATTAAATTTTGAATTGTATAATCAAAGAGAAGAGTCTTACGAATTTAAAGGAACATTAGAAATATCAAGAAAAAATAAATTTAAGAAAATTATAAAAATTAGAGGCGAAGGTGGGTGTTAAAGGTTGCACGACAAATTACCCAGCTGGTCCGAGCAAAAATAACGACAACGGCTAGTGCGATTCCTCAGGCTCGTACCCTGCTCACTGAAGTGTTCTTATGAAAAGCTCCGCACCCGAGCGAAGCGAACGGACGAAGTAAATATCTCCTGACTTTAGCTGCGCTCAGTTCGGCTTTTAGCCTCGGGTGCGGAATTTTTTTATATTTGAAAAAAGTAAATAGGAAAGAAGGTTATGTCATACGAGATCAAACACTACCACATTTTATAACTGCTACAGTTTTAGATTGGGTTGACCTGCCTGCCGGCAGGCAGGTGTTTTTTTAAGAAAAATTTACAGAGATGCAATAGTTGATTGTTTGGATTATTGTATCAGAAATAAAGGAATGATTTTATACAGTTATGTCATTATTAGTAATCATATTCATTTGATAATACAGTCAAGCTATAGTAAATTATCGGATTTGCTACGTGATTTCAAAAAATTTACTTCAAAAACAATTTTAGAAAAAATACAGTCCGAACCTGAAAGTCGTCGAGAATGGATGCTAGAGCGATTTAAATTGGCGACTGAAAGTCATTCTAGAAACAAAAATTATCAGTTTTACTTCGTCAGTTCGCCTTTCAGGCTCGGGTGGCACTATGTCAATCACGCTGAAGAAATTTATTCTGAAAAATTTATGTGGTCAAAAATAGATTATATACATTTTAATCCTGTTCGTTCAGGAATTGTTTCAAAACCACAAGATTATATTTATTCTAGGGCTTCAAACTATGTTGATAATAAAGGAATTATTGATGTAGAGTTAGTTCAAATTCCAGTGGTAAATGTTTTAGGGCCTCATTCAATTTTAAAATACAATAGTTACGATTAATTACTGTGGAGCAAAAGTCGGGAGACTTTACCAGCCTTAAAGATTTACAACTATTGATAAATCGATTTTTTCCTGCGTTTAATTTATTACTTTTGACAAGTTAATACAATTTAATGAAAGAAATCGCAGATAAAATAGTAGCAACAATTAAAGACTACAGAAATGATGATGGTCTTTTTTTGGATTCCGAACATATAATAAATTGGGCAAATCAATTTGGGGAAAATGCTGAATTTATGCTTAACGAAGTTAGTCATATAGTACCACAAGTTTATATTTCTAAAGAAACCGCAAAAGACTTTATTGACAAACACCTACAAGCACTTCAGAAAGAGTTTGGTTATTCAAGTGTAACAGATTTACTCATCAATACAGAGTTTTTGGATATTCAAGAAGCACACAAAAGCCAACCTGCTATTTTAAGTATTCTTGAAAGTTTATTGAATGAAAAATATGGTGAGTCCTATTTGAAATATAAAACGTATCCCAAAGTTAACTTTGTTTACTTTGATGATATTTTAGCTTCGGGAAGTACAATAGGGAATCATTTAGTAAAATGGCTAGATTTAGAAAATAATGCTGGGATTAAGAATGTTGTAAATGTTTTAAATGGCAGTTACCGATTGTCTGTAAACTTATTCTGTTGTCATACTTGGGGGCATTCTTTTCAAAAGTATAGATTGATAAAAACATTTGAAGATAAAATTGATAAAAGAATTTTATGGTTTTGGAATTTACAAATTCAGAACCATGCAAAATGGAATAATCAATCCTTGAATATAGCCTTTCCAACCGCCGAACAGCCAGCGAATGTTAAATCCTATTTAGCAAATCTTACCGCTGATAAATATGAAGATTACGCATATAGGAGAGCAGGTACACCTATTAATGAAGGTTTTTTTACATCGGGTGAAAATAGAATCATTTATGAAAATATTTTACTTCAAAAAGGAATTTCAATAATTGAAATGATTAAAGGTGAAGTGAAACCAAACCTAAGACCACTTGGCTTAATAAATCCATCCTACAAGACTTTTGGTCTTGGGACACATTTTTTTACCTGGCGTAATATTCCTAATAATAGTCCATTAGTGTTTTGGTGGGAAGTACAAGGACATGATTGGAAACCGCTTTTTCCTGTCGCAAATCGTGGATGATATTAAAAAAATGTTTTAATTTGTACATTATGAAAATTAGTGAGAGAACATATAAGAAAAATGAGGTAATTACATTTAGTAAGACTACTGCAGCATTTGGAGGTCTTTCAAATATGGCTTATGGGTATTCATTGTTTGTAAATGAGACCAATATTGCTAATTCAGAAATTCTGTACCAAGCGTGTAGATATCCTTTGTTTCCTAATATACAGGAGGAGATCATATCTCAATCAAACCCTATGGAAGCAAAAGATATTAGTAGAAAATATATGCAATACTCAAGGCAGGATTGGGAGGTAGTGAAGTTTGATATAATGAGATGGTGTTTGCAAATAAAACTTCTTCAAAACTTTGATAAGTTCTCCAACCTACTTTTAAGCACAGATGACACTACTATTGTTGAATTTTCGATGAAAGATAATGTGTGGGGAGCTGTACCTGTTGGTAAAGATTTATTAAAAGGGAAAAACGCTTTGGGTAGATTACTTATGGAAATTAGAGAGGTCTATGTTAAAAAATCAATCGAGATAGAGTATGTGAACTCTTTAAATATTCCTGCGTTTTTATTATTTGATCAACCCATTAACAGGGCACATAAGCCAGAGTTTGTTATTAAAGACCTTGACGATATATATATGCTTATTAAATAAGTTTCATAATTTTCAATTTAAGATGATTTTTTTATGTTCGAAAAAAGAATTATGAAAAAAAGAGGTGCTGCTATAACGATTCTTATTTAATGAAACGTTCCATTTAAGGAATAGTAATTCATAACGTGTTGATATGATAAGAAATAAGAAGCGATACTTCGAGCGACTAAAAACCTGATTCCGGAATAAATATGGTATTAGGTTTTGCTTTTTTTATATCATTAACAGCCTTTGCATCTGTTTTGTTGATATTGTGTAATTCTTACTATTTTTTGGCTGTCAAAATGGGTTTTGTAATGCTTTATATCCAACGGTTTTTCCTGAAAAAATTTCAATGAGAGGAACTTTTACCCTTATTTTTTTCAAAAACTAAAATCAATGTTTTTTTTGTAATTGATATAGGAAAATGCGTATTTTTACCGCTATTGTTTTATAAAATGAAAATAAATCTACTTCTTTTTATTTTACTGTTTCTTTCAATAAACTGTTTCTCTCAAGGTGAAGCCAATATCTGGTATTTTGGCAGGTACGCAGGATTGGATTTTAATAGTGGTAATCCAGTGGCTTTGTCTAATAGCCGATTAACTACAAATGAAGGATGCGCTACCATTTCAAATAGTAATGGACAGTTATTGTTTTACACCGATGGAATAACTATCTGGGATAAGAGCCATAATATTATGCCAAATGGGAGGGGATTATTAGGGCATCCATCCAGTACTCAATCGGCATTAATCATACCCAAGCCAAATTCAAACACTATCTTTTATGTTTTTACAACAGCAACTTTAGGTATGCCTGAAGGGGTAACTTACTCGGAAGTTGACTTAAATTTAAATGGTGGTTTGGGGGATGTTACTGTTATGAAAAACATACCTTTAATTACCCCAGCGTGTGAAAAAATTACGGCAATAAAAAAAATAAATTCTGAATATTGGTTATTAACACACGGTTTTGGCAATAATTATTTTTATGCCTATAACATTTCTAGTTCAGGGGTTAGTCTGAAACCTATTATTAGTAGTGTTGGTTCAAAAATAACTAGTCCCGCAGATACAATAGGTTATTTAAAATTTTCACCAAATGGATCAAAAATTGCCTGTGCAAATTTAGAGAATAATATAGAATTATTTGATTTTGATATCATAAATGGTAAAGTATCAAATGCAAAAGTGCTATTGAAAAATTATGGTAATTATGGAGTGGAATTTTCTCGTAATGGAAACATTCTTTATGTAACAAGTAAGAGCCGTTTATATCAGTATGACTTAACATCAGCAAATATCGCAGCAACACGAACCCTTATTTATCAGGGCTCTGTAGAACTTAACGCATTACAATTAGCACCTGATGGGAAAATTTATTTAGCAAGATTTTACAATACATATTTAGATGCAATATCTCGGCCAGAAATATTAGGATTGGGTTGCGATTTTGTACTTAATGCACTTTCATTAGGTCCTGTTGGTCTATCTGAAAGCGGCCTCCCTCAATTTATTCAATCCTATTTTAATATTGGAATCACTATTCAGAACAACTGTCTTGGCGATTCTACCTCTTTTTCATTAAGTGGTGATCAAACCATTATTTCGGCTAGTTGGGATTTTGGGGATGGAACTAATTCAACAGATATAAACCCAACTCATATTTATACCAACGCAGGCACCTATACCGTTTCAGTAAAAGCAACAGGGACAAATGGCACGAGCACAAAAACAAGAGATGTTGTTATTTCAAGTATTCCCGCGGCTACAAAACCGCAAGACTTACCCATTTGCGACAGTAATAATGATGGCTTGTACAATTTTGATTTAACTACTCAAAACACGGTGATTCTCAACGGACAAGATCCTAGTTTATACTCCGTAACTTATTTCGCCAATGCCATAGATTATACCAACAAAAAAGCCATTGGTACACCTGCGAATTATGTAAACACAACTACTTACCAAAAGCAAACCATTATTGCCGAAGTATCCAATAAGGCTAATGCAAGTTGCAAAGCAATGACCAGTTTCGATATTAATGTTTTTGATTCACCCAAACCAAGTATTGTTGTTCCAAAAATCAGTAGCTGCGATAATGCTAGCGTAGGCAATGATTCTGATGGTCGAATTCTATTCGATTTAACCCAAAGAGCCACCACGATTTTAAACGGTCAGTCGGCAAGCCAGTTTGTACTATCGTATTACAAAGATGTTGACTTAACCCAAGGTATTCCTAGCCCTAGTGCTTATGCGAATACCACTAGTTCGGAAACGATTTATGTAAAAATTGTCAATAAAGACAATATCAATTGTTTTGCGACAATCTCTTTTTTAATAGAAGTTTTGGCTTTGCCAGTAATTACCAATTCAGTTTCTTTGAAGCAATGTGACGATGATATTGACGGTTTTAGTGTTTTTAACTTGGAAGAAGCTATCTCCAAAATCACCACAAATGCTGCCATTGAAACAATCACCTTTTTTAGATTAGCAACCGATGCGCAAAACAATACCAACCCAATCACCAACCCAACTACTTATTCCAATCAAACGGTAAGCAATGATGCTGTCTATGCTAGAGTTAATAATGCTAACGGTTGTTTTCGAATTGCCAAAGTAAACTTATTGGTTTCTACTACTCAAATTCCGTTGAATTATGCTAAAATTTTTATTGAATGCGATGATGCAGTTTTAGGAACAAACACTGATGGTGTTGCGAGTTTTGATTTTAGTGCTGTAACTGCTGAAGTTCGAAATCAATTTCCTGTTGGTCAATTGTTAGACATTCGGTATTTTAGAAACCTTGCCGATGCTTTGGCAGAAAAAAACGCCATTACGGATATTGCGAATTACAGAAACATTGGCTATCCGAATACCCAAAAAATCTACATTCGGGTGGATAGTCAAGTCAACAACGATTGTTTGGGATTGGGTAATCATATTACCCTGAATGTTGAACGCATCCCTATTGTGCAGCCTTTGACATTAATTCACTGCGATGACGACCAAGATGGGAAATATGCTTTTGACACTACCAATCTGCAAACCCAATTATTAAATGGGTTGAATAATGTTTCGTTAACTTATTTTGACCAAAATAATGTGCAACTACCCACGCCTTTGCCGAATCCTTTTGTAACTGCCTCACAAAAACTGAAAGTAATTGTTAAAAACACATTACCAAAGGCTTGTTCATATCAAAGTAGTATTGATTTTGTTGTCGATGATTTGCCCGAAGCTTTTACAGTTTCAACAAATCTCACCAGCATTTGTGATGACGAAGCCGACCCCAATTTACAGGACGGAAAACTTGCATTTAATACAGCTAATTTTCAAAACACCATTTTAGGAACACAAACTGGAATGACAATTAAATACTTTGATGCGAACAATAATTTGTTATCCACACCTTTGCCCAATCCATTTGTGACCAAAACGCAAAACGTGAGAGTTGAAGTGATCAATCCAAAAAACACAACTTGCACCGCAACGATTAATCTTCCTTTTGTTGTAAAGCCAGTACCCAAGATTGCTTTAACAGGCGACGAATTAGTATGCAGTAATTTACCAACATTTACCAAGGTTTTGGATGCTGGTTTGTTAGATGGCACTCCAAGAACTGACTATTCGTATGTTTGGGCATTTAACGGAACTACAATTGCGGGAGAAAAAGATTATACATTAACGATAAACAAGGCAGGGCTTTATACAGTCTTAGTAACTACGAATCAAGGATGCCCCAAAACGAGAACGTTTACCGTTGTAGCTTCAGATAAAGCGAATATTACGGATGTAAAAATTGTAGATTTAACCGAATCAAATAGTATTACCGTTAGTGTTGCTGCTAGTTTAGGCGATTATGTATATTCACTCGACGATGAATTTGGCGTTTATCAGAAAGAAAATATTTTTACTAATGTCAGTGCTGGAATTCACACCGTTTATGTGAAAGATTTGAATGGTTGCGGTGTGGAAAAAGAAGAAGTAGCAGTTCTTGGAATTCCCAATTTCTTCACTCCGAACGACGATGGCTATAATGATTATTGGAACATCAAAGGTGTTAATGCTTCCTTCAATGCCAAATCCCTTATCTACATCTTTGACCGATACGGAAAATTAATCAAACAAATCAGTCCATTAACCCAAGGTTGGGACGGCACTTTCAACGGGCAACCCCTACCCGCCACTGATTATTGGTATTCCATTCAGTTGAAAGATGGAAGGACGTTCAAGGGACATTTTGCGTTAAAGCGTTAAAAATTGTAAGATTGCAAACTATTTTTGATCGTACAGACTAGGTTGGTCAGCTTTTAATATAGAAAAAAATACCCTTCGTACCGCTCGCTAACCTCCAAGGAGATACTTTACGAATTCGTGCCAGAAGTTGTGACAAAAAAATTATTATTAAAATTTTGTCACAACTTTGTGCCTAAAAAATAATTTTAAAAAATTTGACCACAAGCTTGTGGTCAAATTTTATTTTTTGAAAAAACGACCACAACTTTGTGGTCAAAAAATATTTTTTAAAAAATTAGGCACAATATCATACAAACATCTGGTACGAAGTCGGAGTTCCGATAGCTATCGGAATCGCGCAGCGTTTCGCAATAACATTTGTGTTTTCGAGAACATTTCTGGGAGCTGGGGTCGTTTGATGGATAACTTTAAATCAAATACAACATCATTTGAGTTGGGTAGAAATTACTCTACAGGAGTTTATAATCCATTTAGAAATATAAAATAATCCAATTTTTGCTCCCTGTCCTTTGGAGAGAGTTGGGGTAAGGATAATAATTAGAAACTATTTTATATTTCTAAATGGTATAATTTGATTGTTGCTCAAGGAACAAATATTAAAACACTTCGTGTAATAAAAAAATAAGATAATTTAGATTTTTATAAATAGCCTGATTAATTTCAGGCTATTTTTTTTTGTAATAATTTGACTAATCCTAAACTAAACGACATTGAATTATAAATTATCAGTATTGTGTATTTATTTTAACATATTAGCAATATAAATTCCAATAAAAGAATATATTTGAAAAATATTAAACGATAAAATTCACAATTCGTTTTCCCGAGTATGGAAGTATCCGATTCACAAATCCTTGATAAACTTAAAGATGGCGATCCATTGGCATACAATCAATTGTTTGATAAGTATTATATGCCGTTGTGCGTTTATAGTTTAAAGTATTGCGATTCGTTTCAGTTAGCCGAGGATATTGTTCAGGATTTCTTTGTAAAAATTTGGGATGAGAAAATATATTTGAAATTCGAAGACCCGATGAGCCCTTATCTTTTTAAGGCTATAAAGAACAATACCTTGCAAGCTATAAAAAAGCAATCGCGGTTTCAATTTGATGCCATCGAAAAAATGGTCAATAACTTAATCGAGGAAGAACCATTAGATTTTGCTAATTTAGAAGAAGAGAAAAAGATTTTATTCCAACAACTTGAAGCTTTACCCGAAAAAAGCAAAGCAGTTTTTAAAGCGATTGTATTAGAAAACTTAAAATACAAAGAGGTTGCTGAACGTCTTGACATATCAGTAAATACAGTAAAAACACATTATTCAAGAGCGCTAAAACAACTTCGATTACGATTGGACATCATTATAATATTATTGATGGTTTAAAAAAAACTTAATTTCTTGTCACCCATTTTTGATCTTTTGTTATAACTATAATATAACGTATCAAAGATGAAAAAAATAGACTCCAAAATAGCAAACCTTATTTCGCTTTACACTACAAAAGAAATAAGTGAATCAGAATACAACGATTTGCAGCAATGGCTAAATGAAAGTCCTGAAAACAAAGATCAGTTTGTTGAAATCCTGAAAGTCTACAAAAAATCAAGACAACTATCATTTGTGGATAGCATAGATTTGGACAAAGCTTGGGCTACAATTGTTTCAAAATTAGAAAACCCATTAGAGCTAATCAATCAGCAAAAAGAATCAAAAGTTATTTCGTTGGGGAATCGTTGGTTTAAATACTCTGCCGCAGCCGTTATTATTGGTTTGTTAGCTACAACTTATGTTTTTAGAAATGATTTTTTTACCAATTCTCCTGTAGTCAATCAAGTTGTTGTCAATACTACTGCAAAAATCGAAGCTGGGACTAACAAAGCAACCCTAACCCTAGAAGATGGTTCGGTCGTAGTATTAAAAAACGGGAATACGGTCCAAACTAAAAATGCGACCAGTAACGGTGAGCAAATTGTTTACAAAACCAATCAACAAAACCAATCCAAAATCGCCTACAACTATTTAACCATTCCAAGAGGCGGAAAATTCTTTATTAAATTATCCGATGGAACAAAGGTTTGGTTGAACTCGGAATCCCAATTAAAATTCCCTGTTGCTTTTACAGAAGGCGAAACCCGTCAAGTGGAATTAGTGTATGGTGAAGCTTATTTCGACGTGTCGCCAAGTACAAAACACAAAGGTGCTAAGTTTAAAGTCTATAACAAATCCCAAGAAGTAGAAGTAGTAGGAACAGAATTTAATATCAAAGCTTACAAAGACGAAACCAACGTATTCACCACTTTGGTAGAAGGTAAAGTAGATGTTACGGTTGCCAATAAAAAGCAAAGATTAGTACCAAATCAGCAATTGAATCTGAATATAAACACCAATGATTCAACATTAAAAACAGTTTCAGTTTATGATGAAATTGCCTGGAAAGAAGGTGTGTTTAGCTTCAAGCGAAAATCTTTAGAAGAAATAATGGTAGTGCTTTCTAGATGGTATGATTTGGATGTAAAATTTGAAAATCCAAACCTAAAGAAATTAGGATTTAATGGAACAGTAGGAAAAGACCAAAAGATAGAAGAAATTTTAGAAACTATTAAAAGCTATGGAGCCATCAAAGAATACAAGATAACAAACAAAACCGTCATTTTAAAATAGAAAAAGGAAACGAAATCAAACATTTTGCGGTGCATCGACTTCGTCCCTTTCTCTAAACATTAATTAAGCTGGTTAATTAACACATTGTAAATTTATGAAATTAAAATTAAACTGGGTCAATTTGGCTCGGACAAAAAGACCATTACTTTTTATTATGAAAACATTTCTCCTTTTAATGTGCACCACTGTTTTTGGTTTTTCGACTGAAATAGCATTTTCCCAAGAAAAAGTAGCCATTGATGCTGATAAAATCGTAACAGTAGATGAGGTTTTTGTAATTATTCAAAGCCAAACTAAATTCAGGTTTATTTATCCACAAGATACATTCTTGACTGCACCAAAAGTGCAACTAAAAAAAGGAACTATTCTGGTTTCTAAATTATTAGAGCAAAGTTTAGAGGGTACTAATGTCAATTTCAAACTGAGCGATAGTAACATTATAGTAATAAAAGAAAATGCAAAAACCGATAATAAGGTAATGAGCAATGCGCAACAGTTTTTAGTATCTGGAACAATAACTGACGATGCAAATTTGCCTATTCCAAATGCAAACATTATTGAAAAAGGAACTACAAATGGTGTGCAGTCTGATGCTAATGGTACTTTCAAAATTAATGTAAAAACGCCAAATGCCATTTTAGTCGTTTCATTTATTGGTTATTTAAAAAAAGAAGTATCTGTAAACAATCAAACTAATGTCACTATTTCTTTAAAAGAAGAACCAGCAAATTTAGCCGAAGTAGTTGTTGTTGGTTATGGAAAACAAAAGAAAGTTACCTTAACTGGTGCAGTGTCGAGCATTAAAACATCAGAAATTCTTCAAACCAAAACTGCCAATTTAGCTAACAATCTTGCGGGAAGAGTTGCAGGTTTGACCATCAATTCCAGAGGTGGTGAGCCAGGTGGAGACAGCGTAGATATTTTGATTAGAGGAATTGGTACAACTGGAGATCGTTCGCCTTTGTACGTAATAGACGGAATTGCGAATCGCGGAAGTTTTGAAAGATTAAACCCTGATGATATTGAAAGTATCTCGGTTTTGAAAGATGCTTCGGCTGCAATTTATGGGGCGCAAGCAGCCAATGGTGTAATTTTAGTTACCACAAAAAGAGGTAAAAAAGGCGAAACAGTTTTTAATTTCAGCCAAAGTTATTCTTTGGCTCAAGCTACTCGTCGTCCTCATTTGATGAACGCTCAGCAATATTTGACTTGGATCGATGAGATTAATACCAGAAACAGCAGGCCAACCGAATTTCAAAGTATCATTAGACAATATCGAAACGGAACCATAGACCGCTCCATTTATGGCGACACCGATTGGTGGGATGTAGTTGTGGATGAATGGACTCCTCAAACGCAATATTCCGCCAGCGCAAGTGGTGGTGGCGATAAAACACAGTTTTATGTTTCAGGACAGTTGCTCAACCAAGATGCTATTTACAAAGGCGCTGCGTACGGCTACAAGCAATACAATATGAGATCCAATCTAGACACGCAATTGTCTAATAATCTCAAAATTGGTTTTGATTTGTCGGCTAGAGTTGGCGATAAAAACTCACCTACGATTGATACCGATGCTTTAATTCGCAACGTTTTTTCGCAAAGGCCATCTGATTTTCCGTATTTTGAAAACGGTTTAATCGCTCAAACGATTGCGGGAAGCCCAATTGGTTTAGTAAACGGTGATAGCGGTAGTCGAGCAACAGACACTAAGAAGTTTGATTCTAAATTTTCTTTCAATTGGGATTTGCCTTTTATCGCAAAAGGGTTATATGCGTCGGGTTATGCTGCAATCGATTTTTATACCACGAGAAGAAAAGATTTATCAAAGCCTTATGATCGATATGTATTCAATGCAACTACAGGAGAATATACTAATGTAAAACTAGAAAGGGCAAACAACATTAGCCTTTTTGAACAGTATAGCGAAGAACTCAACAAGACCTATCACGTAAAATTAGGCTACAATAAAACTTTCGATAAACACAATATCAGTTCTTTTATTGCTTACGAGGAATACTCGCAAAACGCAAGTTACATTTTTGCATCTCGAGGCGGATTAATTTCCGAAACCTTGCCTTATTTCGATTTTGCCTTGGATTTAAACGTTCAAAATGGAGGCCGAGGTTCACAGCAAGCCCGAAGAAATTATTTTGGAAAGCTCAATTACTCTTTCGACGAAAAATATTTACTCGACGTTACCTTAAGATATGATGGCTCGGCCAATTTTCCTAAAGATAAAAGATATGGTTTTTTTCCAGCTGTATCCGCAGGTTGGAGAATATCTGAGGAAACATTCTTTAATAAAGACTTTATTTCTGAATTGAAATTAAGAGGTTCTTGGGGATTACTTGGAAATGATAAAATACCAAATTTTCAATATCTTGATGTATATGATCTAAAACCGTCTTATATTTTTGGCGAAAATCCTTCTCGAACTTTGGGTTTAACACCGGGAAGATTACCTAATCCTAATATTACTTGGGAAAAGGCACAAAAAATGAATGTTGGTTTTGATTTCAAGCTAAGAAGAGGATTGTTAGAAGGAAGTATCGATGCTTTTTACGAAAAACGGTCGGATATTCTTGCTCCTAGAAATGCCTCGGTACCTGTTTATACAGGGATTACGCTACCAGATGAAAATATCGGAATTGTGTCCAACCAAGGATTGGAAGTACAATTAAATCACCGTAATAAAATTTTTGATGCAGTAAATTACTCAATAGGTGGTCAGTTTTCGTATTCCAGAAGTAAAATAATTTTTATTGACGAATCAGCATCTGTGCCAGCTTGGCAAAGAAGAACAGGAAGTCCTGTAGATGGATTATTGGTTTATAATGCAAAAGGGATTTATCAAACACAAGCTGAAATAGACGGCAGTCCACACTTTGCAGACGCTAAACCTGGTGACGTTATTTTTGAAGATGTCAGTGGCGATGGTATTGTCAATCAAGACGATCAAGTGCTATTAGACAAATCTCCAACACCAAATATTGTTTACGGCATTACTACTGGACTAGAGTGGAAAGGAATCTCTTTGAATGTGTTGTTTCAAGGGCAAGCATCAGCAAGAACGATTTACCAACCCTTTAGTGATTCAAGATTAAACATTGAAAACGATTATTATGAAGGTCGTTGGACGTCTCCAAATTTTACTCCTAATGCAACTTACCCTAGGGCTTTTGATACCCAAAGTAGTAGTTATCGAGAAGTTTCATCTATTTGGGTTAAAAGCAACGCTTTTTTAAGATTAAAAAATGTGGAATTGTCTTATACATTACCAAAAAACATTTTGAAATCTATGGGTTTAGACAGTTTTAGGCTTTTTGTAGCTGGAAACAATCTCTTGATAATATATGATAGTATTAAAGTCAATGATCCCGAAAGCAATTCAAAATTGGGTTGGTATTATCCACAACAACGACTTGTTTCTACAGGAGTTAGTTTAACTTTTTAAAAAATGACAATGAAAATGAACAATTTAAAATTATACAGCAGCATATTTCTCTTATTTGGTATTTTTTCTTGTGCCGATTTAGATTTGCAACCTACAGAATCTATATCTGAAGCCAGCGTTTGGAAAGACATCAACTTAATTGAATTGTATGTAAATGATAGGTATCGGGAACTTCCTCACGGTTTTACACAATGGGCTGGCGGATTAAGATTCACTGGGATTACCGACGAAAGCTATCACATGCACGAACCACATCATTTAGACAAATTTACTCGCGGCGAATTGACTTCTGGTTCTTTGAGTAATTATTATTGGGGCGGATTTTGGTTAGAAGCTTACACTGCAATCCGAAACGAAAATATTTTTCTGGAAAAAATCGGAAGTTTCTCAGGTGGCGATGTCGAAAATAAAAGAGTAAAAACACTCACTGCCGAAATACGATTTTTAAGAGCATTTTTCTATACCGAATTAATTTCCCGATATGGTGATGTGCCTCTAATAGAAAAAACTTTCAATTTGAATTCAAATTTCGATGTGCAGCGAACTCCTGTAAATGAATGTGTGCAATTTATCACAAAAGAGCTCGACTTGGCCATTGCAGATTTACCAAATAAAGCCGATTCAATGAATCAAAATTACGGCCGAATTACAAAAGGTGCTGCAATAGGTTTAAAAATTAGAGCGCTGATGTTCAATGCAAGTTCTTTATTTAATAGCGCAAATGATGCAACACGATGGAAAAGCGTGTCCGATGCTTGCGAACAGTTATTTGCATTAAATCAGTACACACTTTCCACAGATTACAAAGGTTTGTTTTTGAATGCGAAAGATCCTGAAATAATTTTCTTCAAACAATTTTTGGCTCAATTTGGGACATTAAATTCTATAGATATTCTATCAGATTATTATTACCATCCGGATTATGCTGGTGGACATAACATTGACCAATGGCGTTTTCCAAATGGTGATGGAGGTTGGGTAAGCGAAAACCCACGGCAAGAATTTATCGACGAATATGAAACTACCACTGGTAAAATACCTGTAATTGGCTATGCGGGCACAGATCCTAAAAATTTGCAACCCATCAGAAATTCTAGTGTTACTGCGGCCGAATACAATCCTTTGAAACCTTATGAAAACAGAGATCCACGATTGGGCTATTCTGTCTTTTTTGATGATGCTACGTTTAAAGAAAGAAAATTGGAGTTTTGGGCAGGTGGCAAAGATAGCCGAACTAGCATCGATAATTCTAATAATGGAAGTCAATTGGGTTATGGCATTCGAAAATCTTTGGATGAAGGCTGGTCCACAACCTCAACCGCAATTGGAGGAAAACAACCTTGGGTCTATATGCGATTGTCTGAGTTTTATCTCACTTATGCCGAAGCGCAATTTCATTTGGGGAACACAGCAACAGCGGTAAACTATGTCAATTTAATTCGCGACAGAGTAGGAGTAAAAATGCCAGCCATCAACTCAAGTGGCGATTTACTAGCAAAAATAAAGCATGAAAGAAAAATTGAATTGGCCTTTGAAGGCAATCGTTGGTACGATGCAAGAAGATGGAAAGACGCCGAAAAAGATTTTGCGAAAGATATTGTTGGTGTGGAAGTGATTAAAAATCAAGGTTCAGGAGTAAAAACATTCCGATATTTTTATTTTGATGGTGCTAAAGGCAAAAGGTCTTTTCCAGTTTCGCATTATCTATTTCCAATTCCTATAGAAGAGTTAAGAAAAAGCAAATTAGTTCAAAACACTGGCTACTAATTTTTCCGAATATAATTTAAGAAGCATAAAATGAATGTTTGTTCAGGTAAAATGCTCAAGCATAAATAATTCCTTTTCAAAAATAGTAACAATGATTAAATTCAAATTTTTCAAATATTTTCTTTTTTGTAGTGCATTACTACTTGCAATTAGTTGTAATAAAGATCCAGTAAATACTAGCCAGTCGAATAACAACGGCGGTTCCGATCCTAGTATTCCTATGGATAACTTAACTGGTCTTAAATATTCTGGAATTCCTATTTATACCGCCGATATGGGTAAATACGGATTTACAGAAATGAATTCAGAATGGTCAATTCGCAGAAGTTCCGCGGTTAGTTTTTCAAGTAAAATAGTAAGAACTATCGGCAATGCACAATTAAGCATAAGTTATGATAACTTTTCTACGACCAACGATTTTGTAGCATTGGATATGTCCATTTTTGGAAAACTTACTAATCCAGTATTGGTTCCAACCGAATTATTAGCTGGTAGTAAGGGAGTAAGTTTTCAAGCGGGAAGTACAGATGCGGAAATCGATTTAAGTCTTGAGGCTTTTGACGTAGCAGGTGTTTTGATAGATACTAAGATTTTCTCGGTTCAAAAGGGTATTGCTAAAGATTATAGTTTTGTTTTTAACACTCAAAAACTGCATCACATTTCATTTAAGATTGAGGGTAAAACCTCAAAAAATCTACTGGCTAAAAAAGGAACTTTCACGATTGATGAGGTGTATTTGATGAACAACGGCACAAAAGCTTTTGGACCTGCCAAAGACGATACAGCATTTTTGAAATGGTTAAAAGAATCAAGTTTGCGTTATTTTTTATGGCAATATCGTGCTGTTAATGCATCTCAAGGAACAGTTTTAGAGCATTATGAAGACGACAAAAAAGTCTCTCTGTCAGGAATTGGATATGCTTACGCCGCTTTTATTTTGGCCGCTCAAGATGGTATGATTTCAGAAAGTACCGCTAAGCAAAGAATTACATCTATTTTGAGATGGCAGCAAGCTCAAAATTGGGACAATGGTTCTGAAGGGAAATTTGGTTTTCCGCTGCACTATTTTGATTTAAACGGCAAAGGTTTATGGGCCAACGATGCATCGGCTGTTAGTACTATCGATTGGGCAATTTGTGCTGCGGGCATTAGAGTGGTTCGTCAAAAATATAGCGCCGATACCGAAATTGCTGCTATTTGTACCGAACTGTTAGACAGACCCCAATGGCAAGAAGTTGTTGCGAATAATCCCAATAACAAGCATGAGTTTGGAAGAATCATAAAAGGGTTAAAAGCAACAAATGGTGCGAAAAATCCCGGCGTATATGCCGATGCTTATTCTGAAGAAACAGAGCTTATTTATTTAGAAGCTTTGGCGTCGGGCAAAGTGAATTCGCTCGATCCCACTAGAATATTCAGAGAAAAAAAACAAGGACAATTTGTGAGTTGGTTTGGTTGTGGATTTACGTATAACTGGCTTCAATTGTGGACAGGAACTCAAGAACCTTACAAATCTACTAGTGTTTTGGCTTACCAGCAGGACGCCATCATGTCCAGATACAAATTCGGAATTCCCATTATGGGCTTGACGGCTTGTTCCACAGTATCAGGAATGGATTCTAGCGGTTTTATCAAATGGGACAAATACATTAGCAATCAAGGGTCTGGCGTTACAGGTGCGCCATTGGGAGAAATTATTCAAATATCGCCAGCAGCTTATGGAGCGGCTTTGGCTTTACCATTTCAGAAAGCAACAGCAATTACCGCTTTGCGGGAATACGTAAAATTAGGATTTTACCATCCATTATTAGGGCTTCCTGATGCTGTGCGAATCAAAGATCTTCCTGCCGGTTTGGAGAAAGCAGTTCCGAATTGGAATCCTTTTGATATCAATATTGGTCCAATAGCTATGGCAATAGAACAAACCCAACAAAATAATATCGGTAAACTCTATTTAAAAGATGTTATGGTAAGTGCCAATCTTTTAAAGCTAAAAACCTCCATCAAAAATTAAAATCTTAATCTTAAAGTCATAATATTATGAGGACAAATATTTTATTCATTTTCGTAGCACTATCTTTTTTCGTATCAGGTTGCGTTGCTGAAAAGCCATTTGAAGAAAACGTTTTTGACGCAGATGTGAACACCAACAAAACCGAAAAAGGTCAACCCATAGTTTTTACAGATTACTCGACTGGTGTCGCCTCTAGAGTTTGGACATTTCCTTCTGGAAATCCGTCAACTTCTACCGACAAAGAGGTGATTGTGAGTTTCTCGCAAGAAGGCCCAATTACTTGCAATATTGTTGCCACTTATCCACAAGGTTTTACCGAAACAAAAGACATTTCTATTCAAGTAGGCGATGAATTGTATGCTAGAGGAATTTTCGGCTTCGAAGATACCACAACTGCCACCGAAGCTTGGAAATATTGGGTTTCTAATGGTAGCGATGCCATAAAATTTTCAATCGATAAAACGCAAGGAGCCAACGGCACTTCAAGTTGCGCCAAAATAGAAATCACAAAACCAGGTGTCGAAATACAATTATATACCAAAGGAAACGCAAAACCATACAATGCGGTTTTAAAAAATAATACCGCTTATGTTTTTAGTTTTTGGATAAAAAGTGAAACACTAACTTCTCTTATGGCCGCCGAAGTTTCCAACCAAAGCGATGCTCAGAAAGTATTTAAAAATTATGCATGGTGGAGTCCTGTTCCAAAAATTACAAACAAATGGGAACAAAAATTTATTGACATACCCGCGCAAAATATTGCTTCCACCTATCCTGTCGAGGGACTTGCGATGAATGCTTTTACACAATTTAAGTTTATGCCAACCACAGCCGGAACTTATTACATTGATGAGGTATCCATTAAAGAAATTAAAAATTAACCACAAAAATTATTCAATCTATTATTCTAATCCAAACATTTATTTACTTATGAAAACAAAAAAAACTTTGCGATATTTCGCAACCGTAGTAATGGCATCATTACTGCTAACAAGCTTTATTGCTAAAGCCCAAACGCATGTCTATAAGGAGGGCACCTCTTCTGGTATGTTTATTGACGGCGATGGTGCAGAAGTTGCTAATCCCGTATCGGACGCTGTGAATGCAACTCCAAATTGTGCTAGGTCGGGCACCGGTGGATGGAAAAAAATTGAATATTTTCCTAATTTTTCACCTGCAAGCGGTTCGAAATTGTATTTTTCTGTTTATAATCCAAACAATGCAGGACCAGGACAAGTGCAGTTTGAGTACACCACAGGCGGTGGATGGAAATGGGGTGGCAATGTAGAATATGTTTCTGGGTCAAATACTGGTTGGAAAGAGTATAGTATCAATTTAAGCTCGCACGTTGGCAATACAATAAACAAAATTATTGTTTTTGCATCAGGAGGCAGTAATACTGCAACTTATATTGATAATGTCTATTTCGGAACAGCTTCGTTGCAACCCGAGGAAGCTGTTGTTTACAATGAAACGATTTCGTCTGGTATTTTCTTTCAAGGAAATGGTACACAAGTAGCCAATCCAGTTTCCACTTTTGTAAATTCTAGTGCTACTTGTGCTGCTTCAGGAACTACAGGTTCTTGGCAACAAATACAATATTTTCCATCTTACACACCAGTAAGTGGGAACAAATTGTTTTTCTCTATTTACAATCCTAATAATGCAGTAGAGGGACAAATACAATTCGAGTATACTACAAACGGAGGTTGGCAGTTTGGTGGTAATGTAACTTATGTTTCAGGTTCAACTACTGGCTGGCAAGAATACAGTATCGATCTTAGTTCACACGCTGGAAATACGATCAACAAAATTATTATGATGCCAGCTGGTGGTAGTTCATCTGCGGTTTATGTTGATAATATTTATTTTGGAAGTACTTCTACGCTAGCGCAACAACCGATGGTTTATAATGAAATCATTTCTTCAGGAATGTTTATTGATGGTGATGGTTCGCAAGTTGCCAATCCAGTTTCAGATTTTGTAAATTCATCTGCCAATTGTGCCAAATCAGGTACTGGTGGATGGAAAAAAATTGAATATTTCCCTACTTTTTCGCCTGCAAGCGGTTCGAAATTGTATTTTTCTGTTTACAATCCAAACAATGCAGGACCAGGACAAGTGCAGTTCGAGTACACCACAGGTGGTGGCTGGAAATGGGGAGGCAATGTAGAATATGTTTCTGGGTCACTTACTGGCTGGGCAGA
>CAMCTL010000051.1 GCA_945878515.1 Flavobacterium psychrophilum
CATAAGTAACAGCAATTTCTTCTCCTTTTTTAACTTGCTCAATTACTTCAGAAAAATGAGTTTTGAATTCGCCAACAGTCATTGTTTTCATAATCAAGGAATTTATTTCAAACAAAGATAAAGTTTATTTGACAACTTGACAAGAAAACGAAAAATCTAGATTACATTTTGTTTTTTAAAGGTTAAATAAATTAGTTTTACTAAAGTTTAAGTATTGTTTACAGTTCATTATTTAAAAAATTCTTAATTTTATAAAAATTTACCTGATGGAATTAGTTGAACTAAAATTAGAAATTATTGCAAAAATTATTGCAATTGACGATGTGATTCTTTTGAATAAAATTCTAGAATCAATAGCGGGTTATGAATTGAATTCATTGGTTAATGAACCGACTACAATATATCATAAAGTTTATGTTCTCAATGAATGGCAACAAAAAAGAATAGATATTGCACTAAATCAAGTTGAAAACGGAGAATATATTTCTGAAGAAGAAGATAAAAAAGAGATGCAAAAATGGTTCAAAGAAGAAGAAGAAAGATTGAATGGACTGTAAATGCTATTCTAACTAAGAAAAGTATATTTCGTTATTGGAATAGTCGAAATAAGTCAACTGTTTATAGCCAAAAATTAAATCAACTATTTACTATAAGATTGCGAACAATAGAAAGTGCTCCAGAAGCTTCTATATCTATTAGCAAAGAAAACATTCGAGCAATACTAGTTAGAGATTATTATTTAATTTTTGAAATTACAGAACTAAATATTAAAGTCTTGGACATCTGGGACACACGACAGAATCCTCAAAATTTTCCAATTAAATAAAATGAAAAATAAAAACAAATCAGTCATTATTTGGCTATTATCTGGTTGCACATTATTATTTATTATGGTCGTCGTTGGCGGCATTACACGTTTGACTAATTCGGGGCTTTCGATGACTGATTGGCATTTGATAACTGATACTTTTCCGCCGTTGAACGAAGAAAAATGGTCTCAAGCATTCGAAGAATATAAAAAATTTCCAGAATATCAAAAAATAAATATTCATAATGATTTTACAATTAACGATTATAAGTTTATCTATTTCTGGGAATGGTTTCACCGCTTTATCGGTAGAATAATTGGATTGGTTTTTATCATCCCATTTGTATATTTTCTGATTAAAAAACAACTTTCGAAAGAAACCTTAAAAAAATGTTTTGTTCTATTAGGAATGGGAGCCTTTCAAGGATTTTTAGGATGGTTTATGGTGAAGAGTGGCTTGATTGACAATCCCGATGTGAGCCATTTTAGACTTTCCTTACATTTGACTTTTGCATTTATTACTTTTTCTTATACACTTTGGGTGGCCTTGGATTTAATTTATCCAAATAAAGTAAAAGCAATTCTTCCATTACAAAAATTAGCCCGAATTACATTGTTTTTTTTAATAGTCCAAATCATTTATGGAGGTTTTGTTGCGGGAATGAATGCAGGATTGATTCACAACCATTGGCCAATGATGAGCGACGGGCAATTCCTTCACGAAAGTGTGATTTTAGAAAAAGACAATTGGTTTCTAAGACTTACAGAAGGAAAAAGTGGCGTTCAGTTTGTTCACAGAACTATGGCTTATGTTGTGGTTGGATTGATGTTGTTTTTGTTCTTTAAGAGTAAGAAGTACAATCTTACAAATCAGCAAAAAAACGGACTCAATGCAATGATATTTGTTGTGTTTTTACAATTTACATTGGGTGTTTTTACCTTGCTTTATCGTGTACCACTTTGGTTGGGATTAGCACATCAAGTGGTTGCTTTCTTTTTGCTTACCGCATTGGTTTTCAGTTTGCATCGATTGTCTAAATAAATTATTTTGAAATGAATTTGAGTTTTTCAAATTCATTTTAAATAATTACTCAAATCGAAAGTATGAATAGCTTGAGGATTATTTGCAATAGGTTTTTTTATAAATGATTCGTTTGATAAATAAAATAATTCCTGATTTCTCTGCGTAATTCCTTCAATTTGATGAAATCTTAATGATAACTTAATTTTTCTTTTGTTAGCGGCAGAAAAATTAAAATCTTTTAAATCGGTTATCAAGTACAACATAGTTTTTAAAGTCTTTGTATAGCCGCAAAGTACAATGTTGTTTTTTGCGGTGAGCGTTGCGCCTGTGATGAGTCCATCAACATTAAGCGTAGCTTTCAATTTGGCAATGTAATTTCCCGGATTTTTTGGAAGAACATAAACTCCTGATTTATTTTGACTCCATTGTTTGGTAAACAAATATATACTGTCTTTAGAAACAACAAAGGCCTCGCAATCAAAATCAGTTTTATTTGGTTTTTGATTTGTAAAATCAGTTTGATTTGAATACGAAAAAGAAATAGTATCAATCAAAGCCTTGTTTTCTAAGAAAGACTTTTTTTCAATTCTTAAAATTTGCAAATTCTTTCGATTGCCTCTATAATTATTTCCAAAATCACCAATATAAATATAAGAACTATCTTGTGAAATTTCTTCCCAATCTATGTTCTTAACTTTTTCCAACTTTATTTGTTTTTGAATTTTCCCAATAGAATCTAATCCATAAATCGTGGTATCGTGATCGTCATTATGTGTCCAAAATAAATCGTTAAACGCGATTAAACCAGAAGTTTCATTTAGTGTATCGCTAAGTACTAAAGAGGTTTTTGGTTTTATTTTAGTGCATTTATAAACACAACTTCCGTCATTTTCGGTTGCATTTGGATTATAATTTTTTGCTAAAACATCAGTACAACCTGAAATTTGACAGTAGGAAGATGTTATAAATAGAAAGAAAAGAATGGGTAATTTTTTCATATTTAGATATTTACTCTTTTTCATCGGTCGTATATATTTACTTCGCCTAAATGCTTCGCTCGAGTCACTTATCTTTATTGGTGGTTGTCTCATCGGTTAGTATTATTTTTTGTATTCGATGACCCGAGTTTGCCAACTGGTGAAGTATTTTCAATTGATACCAACTTGAGGACACGCTCATTTCATTAGAAATAAAGTTTGCTTACAGTTCAAAAATAATAATTTACAACAGATGTTTAGTGTAAAAACTTCAAGTTTCAGAAATCAAATGACAATGTAATTTTAGTCAAATAAATAAACATTTTCAAAAATAGTGTTATATTGTGCTAATTTTTAAAGAATGTTTAAATTAATTATCGAAATTTTATAAATGTAATTCAATATGTTTCATTCAAAAATAACTGGACTAGGATATTATGTCCCTGATAATGTTGTAACTAATGACGATTTGTCCAAAATAATGGATACTAATGATGAATGGATTCAGGAAAGAACTGGAATTCAAGAAAGAAGACATATCATTCGCGGAGAAGATACAACCACAACAATGGGCGTTAAAGCGGCCAAAATTGCCATCGAGCGTTCTGGAGTTCCTCTTGAGGAAATCGATTTTGTAGTTTTTGCCACCTTAAGTCCAGATTATTATTTTCCTGGTGCAGGAGTTTTGGTCCAAAGAGATTTGGGATTGAGAACAGTTGGTGCTTTAGACATTAGAAATCAATGTTCAGGTTTTGTATATGCAATTTCTGTTGCTGACCAATATATTAAAACAGGAATGTATAAAAATATTCTCGTTATTGGCTCAGAGGTTCAGTCTACTGGATTAGATATGACCGATCGTGGTCGAGGTGTTTCAGTAATTTTTGGCGATGGGGCAGGAGCTGCCGTTTTGAGTCGAGAAGAAGATTTATCAAAAGGAATTTTATCTACACATTTGCATTCAGAAGGGCAACACGCCGAAGAATTATTCGTAAAAGCACCAGGAATGGGAGCAAGGTGGGTAACCGATATAATAACCGATCAAGATCCAGACGATGACAGCTATTTCCCATACATGAATGGTCAGTTTGTCTTTAAAAACGCAGTGGTTCGTTTTGCTGAAGTGATTGACGAAGGCTTAAAAGCCAATGGTTTGCAGGTTTCGGATATTGATATGCTAATTCCACACCAAGCGAATTTGAGAATTTCCCAGTATATCCAAAAGAAATTCAACTTGAATGATGATCAAGTTTTTAATAATATTCAAAAATACGGAAACACCACAGCAGCCTCGATTCCAATTGCTTTAACAGAAGCTTGGGAACAAGGAAAAATTAAGTCGGGTGATACAGTGGTTTTGGCAGCTTTTGGCAGCGGATTTGCCTGGGGAAGTGTCATAATTATATGGTAGAATTTAAAAATGATTTAATCCTTTCTAAATTTCTTTCTAAACCCTATCTCTGCAATTCAAAATGTGATTTTAATTTTTTTGAAATCCCTATATTTGCCGCTTTATATTAAAATACAAATGACACTAACAAAAATGCTCTCCATTTCTATCGATAAAGCAATTCAATCTTTATTCAATGTTACTTTAGACAAAATTGAATTCCAATCTACTCGCAAAGAATTTGAAGGAGATATCACAATGGTAATATTCCCTTTATTGAAAGTTGTAAAAGGCAATCCAGTTGAGTTGGGAAATAAAATTGGGAATTATTTGATTGAAAATGTTCCAGAAGTGAGCCGATTTAATGTTGTTTCAGGCTTTTTGAATATTGTAATTTCTGACGAATTTTATTTGAATTTTTTCAATGAAATCCGAAATAATGAAAAATACGGATTCGTAGCTCCAAATCCAGAAGATAAGGCAGTTATGGTCGAATATTCCTCGCCAAACACCAATAAACCTTTGCATTTAGGTCACGTTCGCAATAATCTTTTGGGATATTCTGTTGCCGAAATCATCAAAGCTTCTGGCAAAAAAGTCTATAAAACTCAAATCATCAACGACCGTGGAATACATATTTGCAAATCGATGTTGGCTTGGAAAAAATTCGGAAACAGAGAAACTCCAGAATCAACAGGGTTAAAAGGCGATAAATTAGTTGGAAATTACTATGTGGCTTTTGATAAAGCATATAAAGAAGAAATCAATCAATTAATTGCGTCAGGAAAGACAGAAGACGAGGCCAAAAAACAAGCGCCAATTATTCTCGAAGCCCAAGAAATGCTTTTGAAATGGGAAGCTAACGATGCCGAAGTAATTGCACTTTGGAAGACAATGAACCAATGGGTTTATGATGGTTTTGCCATAACTTATAAAAATTTAGGTGTTGATTTCGATCAATATTATTATGAAAGCAACACGTATTTATTAGGAAAAGACGTAGTTCAAATAGGTTTAGAGAAAGGTATTTTTGAAAAAGACCCAGACGGTTCGGTTTGGATTGATTTAACCGATGAAGGTTTGGATAGAAAAATCGTGTTGCGTTCAGATGGAACTGCGGTTTATATGACGCAAGATATTGGCACTGCAATTCAACGTGTAAAAGATTTTCCAGACGTTGGCGGAATGGTTTATACCGTTGGAAACGAGCAAGATTATCACTTTAAAGTATTGTTTTTGATTTTGAAAAAATTAGGTTTCGATTGGTCTAAAAACCTTTATCATTTGTCTTACGGAATGGTCGATTTGCCTTCGGGAAAAATGAAATCAAGAGAAGGAACTGTCGTTGATGCTGATGATTTAATGAAGGAAATGACGGAAACCGCTCAAAAAATTTCGGAAGATTTGGGGAAATTAGACGGATATTCTGAACAGGAAAAAGCCAAATTATACAAAACAATTGGGATGGGTGCTTTGAAATATTATATTTTAAAGGTCGATCCCAAAAAGCGAATCCTTTTCGACCCAGCCGAATCTGTTGATTTTGCGGGAAATACAGGTCCGTTTGTACAATATACGTATGCTAGAATCCAATCCATTATTCGAAAAGCCAATTTCAATTTTACTGTACAGAGCAATATAATTGAGCTACACGAAAAGGAAAAAGAACTTATAAAACAACTTGAATTATTTCCAGAAGCAATTCAAAATGCAGCACAAAATCATAGTCCGGCTTTGATTGCAAATTACACTTATGATTTGGTTCGTGAATACAATTCTTTTTACCAAGCTGTTTCCATTTTAGGAGAAGAGGATTTGGATAAAAAAATATTCAGAGTACAACTTTCTAAAAAAGTAGCCCAAACCATCACGTTGGCCTTCCAATTATTAGGAATTGATGTTCCAGAGAGAATGTGATTTTATTGAAACACAAAAAAAAGACCTTGATTAAGGTCTTTTTTTTATGAAATAATTTTAAAAAGAGTTGTCGTCTGGTTCTTTGTGGGCATTAATTTTTTAGATCATTATCTTCAAGTTGAAAATTAGAACCATTGTAAATTTTAATTTCCGTAATGAATCTTGATGGTTATAAGGTCGTGAATACTAATTTTTAAACGCCAATAGTTTACAAAAATTTTGGAACTTCGTTTATATTTAATTTGCTGCGAGAATAAAACTCATTGAAACTTTGGCATTCTCGGCAATTTTACCTTTTACAAGACTTGGAATTTCAACGTTATAATCTTGTGGCTTGATGGATATTAAAGTAGTAGCTGTAATTTTTTCGCCATTTGAAACCATGGTCATTTTTGTTTTAATCTTTTTAGTAACGCCATGAATCGTTAAATCGCCTTCTAAATCATAGGATGTTTTAGTGGTTGAAAGTTTTTTTGTGTCAAAATTGATTATTTTACCTTTAAAAGTAGCTTTTGGAAATTTGGACGATTCCATATAGTTTTCATTGAAATGTTCCTCCATTAAAGGCGCCTTAAATTTGAAAGCTTTTATTAGAACTAATGCTGCAAAATTTCCAGTTGATTGTTCAAAAATACATGAAGCGGTATTGTTTGTTGCTGCAATTTCTTCAAAGGCTGGCATCGATGCTTCAAATTTTATCTCTCCAGTTCGCGTCATCATTTTTTGCGAAAAAATCAGGTTTCCTGAAAGAAAGAATACCAAGAGAATTATTATTTTTTTCATTTTTATCAATTTTTAAAATTGTTATTTTACACATCCTTGGTTTTTCCAAAGTATGATCTTATCGATAGTTTGTTTTGACATTGCTCCACTTTGTGGCATTACGCTACCGCAAGATTGGCTTTGATCTATTCTGCAAATTAGAGTTCCTCCTAGGGTAGATTCTTTTACTTGTTCATAAGTAGTCAAGTTTGGAAATTGTCCTCCTGAATGGCAACCTGTGCAATTTGCTCTAATTACAGGTTCAATATTGGCGGTATAAGTAGGATTTGGAACAGCTGTAGAAATTTCTTCGTAAGTTGTCGAAGTACAGGAATTCAGATAAATAACAGCGCTGACAAACAGTATAATTAGAATAAACTTTTTCATATTTTATTTCTTTATTTATTAATGATTTTTTTAAAAAGTTCGGTACATATTAAATCCAAAATAGACACTTCCGCCATTCCAATCGCCCGATGTATTCGAAAATACAGTCACATCATTCATCGGTTGGCTATTGGATAGTACCAATTGAAAAACGTGTCCGCCTGTTTCTATGTCTAAACCGACAGAAAGCGGGTTGTAGTAAGGAGATGTAAAGCCCTCAACCGCAATTACTCGTGCTGCATATTCAAGGTTTACACTCAATCTTTTGGCTATTTTGTATCTTGCACCAGCTCCAACAAGGAATAGGTCTTTTTGCTCTAAAGTATCATCATATAAATTTTTGTGAACATAAATTGGAGCAACTTCGATTGATAATTTTTCACTAAATTTCCTAGAAACCAATAATTGAGTACTAAAAGCAAGTCTGTCGGTAAATTGCAAATTGGTAAATTCGCTCGTTTTCAAAGCACTATTAATATCCATAGTGTTGTAGCCAACGATTGTTACTGGGAAACCATCAATTTCCTGATTGGCCAATTTGTACTTGGCAGTAAGCTCATAAATCTTAAGATGAGTTTGCCGCGACGCTCCTAATTGTAGCCAATCCGTTACTCCATAAATTCCACCAAGTTTAGTGTAGGCTAGGTCTAAACCGAAGAAATTATCAAAACCCTCAGTCAAATCTCCAAAGCGATGTGAAACCAGCAAATACCATTCGCCTTTTGAAGCTAATTTTGTGGATTGCATGTTACATATTTGCAATCCTTTGAAGGCGGCCATTTCGATTTCTTTTTCATTCGATTTAACGGAATCCAATTGATTTAATAAGTCGTCTTGTGCACTTGCAAAGCCAGTAGAAAAGGCTACAAGTAAAAATGATAATAGGTATTTCATGCTCATAATTGTTTAAATATTAGTATTTAATATAATTCAAAGTTACAAAGACTTCTTTTTTTCTAACCAATAATTGTTTAATCTTTAGCAAATCTTAAGAAGTTTTGAAACATTGATCTAGTTTTATTTCCTGCATTAAATCATCATAACCTACAACTCGTCCTTTTAAAGTTATAGTTTGGCCTTTTTGAATTGTAGGATCTAATTCTTTCATATTGCAAATGATAGTGTTGTCGATAATGATTTCTTTGCCTGTAATTTTGGTAACAGTTCCTTTAATAACTATCGCTTGTTCTAGATATTTTTTATTTGCCAAATCAACATTAGAAGAAAATTCAGTTGTAATTGTTTTCGAAGAAACGGTGTATGCTGCATCCTCATTTAAAAGATTTCTAGCTCCGCCATGCATGATATAATAAAATCCACCGAAAGCCGCTATACCCAATGCAACTATTGAAAACAGGATAATTTTAATTTTTTTGTTCATTTTTTTTGAATTTAGGTTTAATATTGGTTGAGTGATTTGTTAAGTGTTAATTTTTTTTATGAAACAAACCGGATCTAAAATTGTTGTTTTTTCAGAAATTTATTCGTTAAAAGCTACATTTTAACCTTACAAAATTTATAGCGAGAAATTGATCTTAATTTTAACAAAAGACAATGATTAAAGATACTATTATATCTCAGAAAAATTTGTTTTTTTTTGAATAAAATGGAAAAGAGTTGTTTAGTTTATAATTGTTTTAAATTAGATAACATTCAATTCGATAATAATAATTAGGTTTTGCTCTAAATAATGTTTTTTAAGAAAGAATCACAGATTAATTTTTAATTCTTTTCCCATTTACACAAAAAAATAGTACTCGTGTATGTGATTACTTTTGGGAGTACCTAGAAAGAACAGAATTAAAATTTAATGCTTTTCAAATGCGTTTTAATCACATCGATGACAATAATAAAAACGATTACCTTGATTTTGAAAAGAATTACTTCTTTAATTTAAAAATTGCTATTCTGAACTAAAGGAGTTTTTGGCAAGTTTATTATTCTCTAAATTTTACAAGTTTGTAACTTTGAGGCTTTGCAACTTTAGCTTATATTTGCAACTCAATAAAAGATATTTACCATTATGTTCGATAATTTAAGCGATAAATTAGACAAAGCCTTTCATATCCTCAAAGGTCACGGGAAAATAACCGAAGTTAACGTAGCCGAAACCCTAAAAGAAGTGCGTCGTGCTTTATTAGATGCCGATGTCAACTTTAAAATTGCCAAAGATTTTACCACTAAAGTAAAAGATAAAGCCATTGGCCAAAATGTTTTGACCACGCTGCAACCAGGGCAATTATTGGTGAAATTAGTTAAAGATGAACTTACCGAATTAATGGGTGGCGATGTAGTTGGAATCAATCTTTCCGGAAATCCGACCGTTATTTTGATGTCAGGATTGCAAGGTTCTGGTAAAACTACTTTCTCTGGAAAATTGGCTAATTATTTGCAAACCAAAAAGAAAAAGAAGCCATTGTTGGTGGCATGCGATATTTATCGTCCTGCAGCAATTCAGCAATTATATGTTGTTGGAGATTCTATGGCTGTCGAAGTCTATTCGGAGCCAGAAAATAAAAATCCTGTTGAAATTGCGCAAAACGCCATCAAGTATGCAAAAGCCAATGGATTTAATGTTGTAATTGTCGATACTGCTGGTCGTTTGGCTGTAGATGAAGCAATGATGACCGAAATCTCTAATGTACACAAAGCCATTCAACCCCAAGAAACTTTGTTTGTTGTCGATTCGATGACAGGACAAGATGCTGTAAATACAGCAAAAGCGTTCAACGATATTTTAAATTTTGATGGCGTAGTTTTAACAAAATTAGATGGTGATACCCGTGGTGGAGCAGCATTATCTATAAAATCGGTGGTCAATAAACCTATAAAATTTGTTGGAACAGGCGAGAAAATGGATGCAATAGATGTTTTCTATCCAGATCGTATGGCCGAAAGGATTTTAGGAATGGGAGATGTGGTGTCTTTGGTAGAAAAAGCACAAGAAAACTACAACGAGGAAGAAGCAAGAAAAATTCAAAAGAAAATTGCTAAAAATGAATTTGGTTTTGATGATTTCCTTTCCCAAATTCAGCAAGTGAAGAAGATGGGGAATATGAAAGACTTGGTCGGAATGATACCAGGTGCTTCAAAAGCGATGAAAGATGTTGAAATAGACGACGATGCTTTTAAACATATCGAAGCTATTATCCATTCGATGACGCCAAAAGAAAGATCAAAACCTGCGATAATCGATGTAAAACGAAAAGCTAGAATAGCAAAAGGATCAGGTACTAAAGTCGAGCAAGTGAACCAACTGATGAAACAGTTCGAACAAATGAGCAAGATGATGAAGATGATGCAAGGTCCAGGCGGAAAAAATATGATGAAAATGATGGGTAATATGAAAGGAATGCCTGGTGGAATGTCGGGAATGAGATAGTATTCAGATTGCAGATTTCAGAGAACAAAAAACAACAAACCGTAAACTATAAACAGTTTTTATGCAGCTACTAGACGGAAAAAAAACATCTGAAGATATTAAAAACGAAATTGCTGCCGAGGTTCAAAAAATGAAAGCCGATGGGCAAAAAGTTCCCCATTTGGCAGCCGTTATTGTTGGAGCAAACGGTGCGAGTTTGACCTATGTGGGAAGCAAAGTCAAATCTTGTCAGCAAATTGGTTTCGAATCTACTTTGGTTGCCTTGCCAGAAACAATTACAGAAAGTGAATTGTTGGAAAAAATCAAGGAACTAAACGAAGACGAAGATTTGGATGGCTACATCGTTCAATTGCCTTTGCCAAAACATATCGATGAACAAAAAATCCTTATGGCGATTGATCCCGACAAAGATGTTGATGGTTTTCATCCTACAAATTTTGGAAAAATGGCGTTAGAAATGGAAACATTTTTGCCAGCAACTCCTTATGGAATTATGGAATTGTTAGAAAGATATAAAGTAGAAACAGCTGGAAAACATACCGTAGTTATCGGACGCAGCCATATTGTAGGTAGGCCAATGAGTATTTTGATGAGTCGAAAAGGTTATCCTGGAGATTCAACAGTAACATTGACGCACAGCAGAACCAAAAATATTGAAGAATACACTAAAAATGCCGATATTATCATAACTGCCTTGGGTGTTCCAAATTATTTAAAAGCCGATATGGTCAAAGATGGAGTAGTTGTAATTGATGTTGGAATTACTAGAGTAGAAGATGCTTCTCATCCAAAAGGATATGTTATTACTGGTGATGTCGATTTTGCAACTGTAAGCCCTAAATCCTCCTTTATCACTCCAGTTCCGGGTGGTGTTGGGCCGATGACGATTGCAATGTTATTGAAAAACACGCTTTTAGCGCGGAAAATTAGAAGTAGAAAGTAAATTTCATTTAATGTTTAAATCTATATGCAAAACCTATTCCACCGGATAGGTTTTGTTGTTTATAGACAGTTTCAAAAGAACTTTATGACTTATCCCTTTTATCAATAAAGGCTTCGACAAGCTCAGCCAGACAACATTCAGAATATCGATTAGGAACCTTGATGTCTCCCTGAGCTTGTCGAAGGGTTTCTGTTAAGAATCGTAAATAAGGACTCGTTCTCCAAATATTAATAAAAATGACAAGTCAAAAAACTTTATAAAAATGTTTGATAAGTCAAATAATAAATTTAACTTTGCACTTCAAAGTACTTTAATTATGAATCAAAAACACCAAGAAGATTTAGCACACATTCGCTCGATGATGGAGCGGTCTTCAAGATTTATATCATTGAGCGGACTCTCAGGAGTATTTGCTGGCTTATCAGCTTTAATTGGCGGTTTGTATGCGTTTCAACTATTTGAATCAAATACTTTATCTTATCTGGATGGACATTCTTATGATGGAAATAAGATTTTAGTTCGAGAATTATTTTTGACAGCTAGTATTGTTTTATTTTCCGCTTTGACTTTTGGTATATTCTTTACAATCAGAAAAAGCAGAAAAAATAATTTGCCAATTTGGACTTCGGCCACAAAAAACATGCTTTTAAATTTAGCAATTCCTCTTTTTGTTGGTGGTGTTTTCTGTTTGGCTCTTTTAGCTTATAAAATCTACTTCTTAATTGCTCCAGCCACTTTACTATTTTATGGTTTAGCATTGATTAATGCAGAGAAGTATACTTTTTCGGATATTAAATATTTAGGATTTTGCGAGCTAATTTTAGGATGTATTTCGCTATTCTTTTTAGGATATGGTTTGGTTTTTTGGATCGTCGGATTTGGTGTTTTACATATTTTGTATGGTTTAATTATGTTTAAAAAATATAAATAAGCAATCAGAATGGGAATCATTGATAAACTAAATAAAGATTTTGAAAGTCGTGTAAGGTTGGGCATCATGTCTGTCCTTATAGTCAATGATTGGGTAGATTTTACCGAAATGAAAACTTTATTGAATATCACTGATGGCAATCTAGCTAGTCATACAACCGCCTTAGAAAAAGGCACTTATATTGAGATTAAAAAAGAATTTGTTGGCAAGAAACCAAAAACTTCTTATCGTGTAACCAATTTTGGTAGAATTTCTTTTGTTTCGCATCTCAATAGTCTAGAAAAATTGTTCAAATCTAAATAACTCCTTTTTTTTAACTCTTTACTTTGAAAAGCAAAGTACTTTTAAATTTTTTAATTATGAAAAAACACCATTTAATTTTAGTTTGCAGTTCAATTTTCACACTGCTTTTTTACAACGAGTCAGTAGGTTTGAATCTGGCTATTTTCGGTTTAGTACTCACAGCAATCATTTGCTATTTTTTTCAGGATCGATTATCGAGTCGGTCACATTTGTTACTTGTAGTTACTTCCATTCTGTCTTGTTTGGCTTTTGCGTGGTATGGCGATTTTGTTTCCTTTTTGGCTTTGGCTATTTCAATCATTTTTTTGCAATTCAAAACTCAGGAAACCAAACTGAAAATAGTAATGGTTTTTCCGTTGGTATTCATTAACGGAATCGCTTCTTTAGGTCGAATATTGATGTTTTCGCAGTGGATTCCAAAAAGAGAAATCAAAAACAATTTTGCCAAGAAAATGATTGCCTATTTAATTATTCCAACAATTTTTGTGGGATTGTTCTTTACAGTATATGCCTTTGGAAGTGACCATTTTTCTGCTCTGTTTACAGATTATTATTTGGATGTAAATATTTTCAACCTTATTCTAATAGCTATGTTGGGCTTTTACATTTCTTTCAGCTTCTGGAATTATTGGATTCCTGAGTCTTTCAATGATAATAATTCAAGATTGGATAATGATTTCAACAATGAAAATGTAATTAGAAATCAACAAACTTTTTCGTTCCTAGATCTTGATTTCGAAAGAAAAAGCGGCGAGGTTACTTTCATTTTACTGAACATTTTACTTTTGGGTTTCATTGTAACTTACAATTATGAGCAATTTTTTTTGGTAATTGAAAATGCCGAATCTAAGTTGAGTGCTGCCACACACGAGCGAGTAAATGCTGTGATTTTTTCTATTGTGATGGCAGTTGGCGTGATTCTATTTTATTTTAAAGGAGGATTTAATTTTGATGAAAAAGCCAAAAACTTGAAGCGATTGTCTAAAGTTTGGATTTTTTTAAATGGAATTCTAATTCTTAGTACGATTATAAAAAACTCCGAATACATATACTTTTTTGGGTTAACATATAAGAGATTAGGCGTGTATGCGTTTCTTATTTTGGCAATTATTGGTTTGATTTTCACATTTTTGAAAATTATCAAGCAAAAAACAAATGCCTATCTTACAAACCAAATTATCTGGTATTTTTATGGAACAATTCTTTTATGCAGTTTTGTAAATTGGGGAAGTTTGATCACAAATTACAATATTTCGGTTAATAAAGGAGTTGAACCAATGTTTTTGAGCAGCCTTGATTTTAATGATGAAACTAGAAGAGACTATTTTAAATTGAAGAATTTAGATGGGCAATATTCTGAAGTTTCAAAAGAGGAAGAAATTGATAGTTATCAAGATAGATCTTTTCTGTCCAAAGCTTTGTATTATGAGTTTTTAATGGATAAGAAATAAGTCTTGTAGAAGAAGAGTTTTTTTATTGCATAAGTGTTAATTTTCCCAACATTGTTGGTTTGCTCTTGTTTTCAAAAATTCAAAGTAAACAACCATAATAATTATAAATACGAAGTGTATTGAAAGTAAAAAAAAGCATCATTAGGCCTAATGGTGCTTTTTATACTAGTAGTACAGATGAGATTCTTATCTGTTATGGAATGAGTTTTAGGTTTCTAAGATTTTGACATTCTGTTAATTAATTCAAAATTTAAAGGTTCTGTTTCATTTGATAGATTGCTATCTGTAATTAAATTATCTTGAGCTATCACTTCATTGGCTGTTTTTTCTGCTTTAGCGTTTGGAAAGGGTTCAACAAACTCATCGTTGATCGTAATCGTATTGATATAATTATAATCCAATGTTTGAATTTTGTTTGAAATATTTTGTTCGGTAATTGCATTATCTGCTGCAATGAGTTGCTCTTCAGTTTTTCCTGTAAAATTTGATCTTGAATGTATAGCTGTTTCATAATCTAAATAAAATGTATCAATTAAATCAAAATCCAAAACATTTGCTTCATTAGAAATGTTATTTTCTGTAATTGCGTTGTCTTCGGCAATAAGTTGATCAGCGGTTTTGTTTATTTTGCAGATTGAAATCACAGCTAATGGTTCGTCACCGCCGAAAAATTTATGTGCTTTTGATTTGGTGAAATTTCCTTTAGTTCTATTATTCGATTTCAGTGCAATTCCAACTTTTGGGGCAAAAAGGCTATATGAGTTTGAAAACTTGGCTTTAAAACGATTACCATCAACAATTTCTTTTCTTGATTTTTGCGATGTTTCTCCATTCTTTTTATCATTAAAAGAAGTGTTGTTTGAGTTTAGCAATAAAGCTAATGCAATTCCGGAAAAAATGATTAAGTTTTTCATGATGTTTTTTGTTTTTTAAAATTAGACACCACTTCAAAAAAGTGATGTCTAATTAGTTTATTATACTTGTTTTAAATATTGAATAGCATCAAAAGCATTTGAAAGTTCAGCATATTTTAGTGCAGTGAATCCTTGTGAGTCTTTAGTTTTAATTTTAGCTCCTTTTGAAACTAAAAATTTCATAATTTCCACTTTGTTGTATCGAGCTGCAAACATTAGTGGTGTCATTCCATTTGACTTTTCATTGACATCAGCTCCGTACTCAATTAGTTTTTCTATTGCCTCAATGTCGCCTTTACTTATTGCAGCGCACAGAGGTGAAACTCCTTGATTAACAGAAACTGTAATTTTGTCATTAATTAAATAATTGACATTTGACGCTAAAGAAACATTTGAAAATGCTACTAAAGCCACTCCTAAACACACGATTGATTTTTTCATGATTTTTTTGATTAATTGTTGTTTTTTGATTTTTTTAAATATCTATAATAATATTCTATGCAAATATATATCTAAAAGACAGTATCTTGTTTTACATAGTACTAATATTTAACGTTAATTTAACAATATTGAACTTTAATTCATGTAAGTTTAGTATTTAAGTAGTTGAAATATAGGCCCTAAAACAAACCTACCAAAGATATACAATACAAAAAAGGTCGAAAACACCAATAAAATAAGGACTTCACAATAAAAAAGGGCGAAAACGGCAAAGAAACAAAACTTCCCTTTTGCTACCATTAACTACTGTTTTACTACCATTGAATTAACCATTAATAGCCGGTATTAGCAACGATCTACCATTGAGAGGTAGAAACACCCGTGAAACTACTATTTAAAAGGGATTTAAACGATATTTAAATACTATTTAACCTCATTTATTGAGGTTTTTTTATGCGATAAACTGAAAATTTAGGAAATGACAAAAACGACTTATTTTAGTATTGGGTAACGCATTGGGTAACGTAATGGGTAACGTAATGGGTAACGTTAAACGCGCATAAAAATATACTGAACAATACCCCCTAGATGTAAATATATTGATAAAACGGAATAAAAAAAGGGGTTAAGATACCCCCTAATACATAAATAAACTATATTAAAATATATAAAGTATTGATTTTGTGCTATTTATGTTTTTCCGCTATTAATTCAGGTGCTGGTTCAGCCACATTCTTATAAACAATGGGATTCTTTGCTGATTGTTTGAGTGTGGCAATTTCGTTTTCTAGACGTTTAATTTTTTCCTCTTTCAGTTCTATAATTTGCAATCTGGCATCTGCGAGTTCTTTATAATTTGTTTGATCCGGCACAAATTCATTTTTCAAAACACTTTTCAGCATTGACCCTTTTCCGGATAATAGCCATTCTGGATTAATTTCAGTACATTTTGTATATATTAATGCTGCATCGTAAGTATTCCTTTTTTTCCATTTAGATAGATTTTGCGCAGGTATTCCGAGATGTTGTGCAAAATCAACATCTTTTTTATAATTATAATACTCTTGTATCTTATTTAAAATCAAAAGTTTATCCATATTATCAAAAATTAATGTACATTTTGTATAAAAAAGTTTGTAAATAAGTACAAAATGTATTTACATTTGTACCAACATCAAAACAAAGGTATATAATTAAAAAGTTATGACAATAGAACAAATCAAAAAAAAGACACAATATGGAGATTACACTCTATTGGGTCAAGTTATGGGTCTGAATGCTCCAGCCGCTAAAATGAGATTCCTAAGAGGAGACGAAAAGGCAAAAGAAGCTTTGCTCAAGATTATTGCTAATCGTGAGGAATTAATTAAAGACTTTCAAGAAGAGGAAACATTAAACAATCAATAAACTATGAAAGCACTAGACCACTACTATGACGATGCAGTATGCACCGCCGAGAGCATCGAGGAAATGAACCAACTTTTAAAAAACAAACTATGAAAACACAAATCATCCACCACGTGAACGAAGATTTCACGAGCGAAGTAATCGAAACTGTAACCTTTAGAAACGGTGCGGTTTCAAGTATAAAATTTAGTAAACCTCAAAAACTTTAGTTATGAAACCAATCGTAATAAACATCACAAGTCTTATCGGTACAATGGTAATCATTGGAGATAAAGAAAGTGCATCGGCACAAATTCAAGAAGCTGTAAACGATGCACTATTGAAAGTTGTAGCTACAGCTCGCAATTTGGAAAATCAAGAATCGTGTCCAGATAAAACTTCGTTGCAATCAAAAGACCTGAAAAATCAAGATTAGGATTTTCAAGAATTGCTTTTTCGCAGGCTAGTTTAAATTTTTCTGATTGAATATCATTTAATTCAACCCCTTTTAGCTCTAAAGTACGATTGTACAGTTTTAATGCAAGTTCAGTCATATTACTATTATTTAAGATTAGACACCGTAAATGTAGTAATTAATCCGATACAGGTTGTCGCCTACAAGCGCAAGGTTCGAGTCCTTGGTCGGAACAAATTTCTCAAGGTAGTTTTAGCTCTTACCACAGCGTTGAACTCCCGCCACGGCTTTGCTTGGTTTCGACACCAAGGCGGGAACAAATTAAAAATAATCAATGGAAAACCCATACGAATATTACGATAACAAGCTAGGTGTAAAACTCAAATTTTTGATTTTTGACCGCAGCAATCATCCAGATAGTTTAGAAGTTGTAAGCTACAGATCATTGAACTGGAGAATGCACTCTAAAACCTGCGTAGAAACACAACTTCGCCGTGCCTCATTAAATTACGACGCCTTGGTACTTCACTCCTCCCTTTGTCAAGATTGGAAAGATAGCCTAACGCTAAAATTCGGAAAACCGAAAGAAGTTGTAAAAGCTTCGTTTTTTGCGCAGCATTATGAAGCAGATCGCAAAGCATTTGATTTTTATGCAGCCTACACGTATGGCGAAGACAATAAGAAACTCGATTTAAAACTTATTGAAACCTACACCTACAATGCCTCAGTAATGAATGCCGTGATTAATTGCAAAACAAATCGCAAAGCCTACATCAAAGCACTCGGTGGTGTTCAAGTCGATATGTGGCAATCACTCTCTAACGATGTGAACTGCTTTCGTGAGGTAGCTCACAATTTGCCAACCACTTCCAGAGGGTTGCGCATCCGGTACAATGAATTTTTGAAATACGGTTACGTTTCTTTTGTTTCTGGAAGGTTGCAGAACTCAAACGCTTCCGTTTTGAAAGGTGAGGAACAAACAGCGCTACTTGATGCACTGATTGCTTTGCCTAACAATTTTGACAATGCCCAAGTTGCCAGATATTACAACGAAGTGGCTATTAAGGCAAACTGGAAAACGATTACAGCGCAAACCGTTGGCAATAGAAAAGAAAAAATGCAGCTCACGATTACTGCTGGACGAAAAGGCATCAAAGCATTAGAAAACACCCTTTTGATGCAAAACAAACGATCTGCCCCAAAAAATTCAATGCTATTGTGGACACTCGATGGTTGGAAAACAGAGCTGATGTATCAACAAACCTATATAGATAAAAACGGCTACTCGACAACTACTTATTTCAACCGATTGACAACTGTGATGGTTATAGATCCAACGAATAAATACATCATTGGTTATGCTGTCGGTAAGGAAGAGAAGCCAGAATTGATAAAAGCGGCTTTGCGAAATGCTTTTCAGCATACTCAGGAGTTATTTGGCGAAATGTATCGTCCGTATCAACTACAATCAGACAACTATCAAATTGCTAATCTAACACCAGTATATGAAGCCTGTTCGGATCGTTTTACTCCCGCAAAAGTTGGTAATGCTAAGGCTAAAGTAATTGAGCCTTTCTTTAAAGACTTCAATAAAAAACATTGTCAAAACAAACCTAATTGGTCGGGGTACAATGTTAGTTCAGGCTCAAAAAACCAACCAAATGTTGATGCCATCAACAAAAACAAACGCTTTTTTCCAGATGAAATGGGTTTGCGACAACAAATAGACTCGATTATTGCAGCCGATAGAGCCGAAAAAATAAGTCAATACATAGAAAACTGGAATAGTACGAAAAACGAATTTAAATCGGTTTTAAACTTTGAAATGTACCTACGCTATTTAGGTGCAATGACAGGATACACAAATCGACTAGAAGGACCAGGAGTATTAGCCACGCTCAACGGACAAAAACTAACTTATGACTGTTTTGATGTTAATTTTAGAAAACTAGCGCATCTGGATTGGGCATTAAAATTTGACCCTCAGGATTTGTCGAAAGTTTTAGTAACCAATGCCAATTCAAGAAACGGAAAGTTAGTGGAAATCGTAGGAACCTACGAATTTCTATTAGAGCAAAAACACATCCAACCAATGGCACTTGCCGAAAGAAACGAGGGTGATGCGTTGAAACTTATGGAAGTAAAAAATCACAATTTAGACATTCTGAATTACATCACAGATGAAGTTTGCAAAAGAGACTTACTAAACGAAAGTCTTTTCAATAACCGCCCAGAACTCTTCAATGACACACTATCTAAACTTTTAATCACCGATTCCCGAGGCCAACACAAAGACCACAAATCAGAAAACAGATTACAGGCCAATACACAACGCCTTATCGAAGTGCAAGCCACCTCAGACAAAAAAGAACTTTCAGAGAACTGGAACCACGACCAAGACGAATACAACAAACAAAAAATAGACTACTTAAACTACCTTTAAAATGGATCACACCACCAAAATTGAAATTGTAAACGCCTTAACGGCGTATATGTCAGAACACAAAATGTCTCAGGCTGACGTATCTAATAAATCAGGCGTTCGAAAAGAATATGTGTCAATAATTCTAAAGCCCGGAAGTAACTTTATGTACAGCTCTGGCGATGTGCAAGGTTTTATTCCTGCAAAACATTTCAACGCTCTAGCTAGCCTTTGCGGTTTCAAAACCGAGAAAGTATATTGGCAAACCCAACCCACCGCTCAAGCCAACTCCATTTTTGCCAACCTTCAAGATGCCAAACAACATCATTTAACCATCACTTTGATTGGTGAGACTGGATGTGGCAAGTCTTATACTGCTAATTTATTCGCTGCCAAAAATCCACTAGATACATTTATCGTAACCGCAGGATCTAGCGACACCCTTGGCGACTTGATTGACAAAATTGTCGATGAATTGAAGATACACGCTACCGGTAGATCTAAATCTACAAAGATTCGCCAAATCGCCTCTAAAATGGCAATGCTCAAAAACTACGGACACAAACCAATGCTAATCATTGATGAGTCGGAATATTTGAAACAAGCCGCTCTTTGCGCAATGAAGGAGCTCTACGATAACCTAAGCGATTATTGTTCACTAGTATTCATTGGAACTAGCCAACTGGTTGATAATGTCGAAAAATTGAAACGCCGTAACAAATCAGGGATTCCACAATTTCACAGACGTATCAAGTTTGGATTGAGATTGCTCCCAAACATCGACCGAAGCTACACACTATTTGTTGATGATATCGAAGACCGTGAGCTCAAAAAGTTTCTGCTTACAAATTGCGACAACTACGGCGAACTGCACGACATCATTGTACCCGCCACGCGTGAGGCCGAAAGATTAGGACAGGAGTTGACGATGGGGCTAGTTAGACAAGTGTTGAACCTTCC